>CAYUNC010000074.1:0-6709 GCA_964445915.1 uncultured Arcobacter sp. | reverse complement strand
GATAAAATCACAGTTTTAACAGCTTCTGAAATTACTGCAAAAACAATTAGTAGAATTTATACAAACGAATCAATCCAAAGTATATTTATATAATAAGAATTAACAATTAATTAATATTTTTTAGTTATTCTTATCCCAAATTAAAAAAAGGAGAAAATAATGAAAAAATTATTTTTAAGTATATTAACAATTAGTGTTTTAGTTGCAACTTCAAGTTTAGCAGCTGAAAAAAAGAAAATGAAAAACCCAAGAGCAGTACCTATGGCTAAGGCTACTATTTTACAAGATGGTAAAAACAAAATGTTTTGTCCAATTTGTGGTATGACATTACCAATGTTTTACAAAACAAATCATGCAGCAACAAGCAATGGTAAAGATCACCAATATTGTTCAATTGTATGTAGTGTAGAAGATGCAGTTGTTAATGGTACAAAATTAACTAACTTTAAAGTTGTAGATAATTCAACATTAAAATTTATTGACTCTAAAGATGCTTTCTTTGTTGTTGGAAGTAAGATGCCTGGAACTATGAGTGTTGTAAGTAAATATGCTTTTGGAACTGAAGCAGCAGCTAAAAAATTAGTAGCTAAAAAAGGTGGAGAGATTATGAAGTTTGATGCTTTATATGCTCTAGTTAAAAAATCTTTAGATAAAGATATGAAAGCAACTAAAAAAAGACAAGCAAAAGCAGCTAAAAAAGGTGCTAAGATGTATAAAAAAATGTGTAAGAAAACAGATAAAAGATTTACATCAGTAGCAGACGCAAAATCATTTTTAAAGAAAAGTGGAATTTGTGGAAAAATTAAAGGTAAGAAACACCAAGCAATAGCTTTATTTTTATCAAATAAATAATCTAAATTTGTTCCCATCACTTCTGGTGGGAATATTTAATAACTTTATAGTAAAATAATACTATATGAATAAAATCAAAAGACAAATATTACTACTAGAAGATGATGAATTATTTTCACAAACTTTAGTGGACTTTTTAGAGGAATCAAATTTTAGTGTTGATGTTGCTAGTGATGGTGAAGAAGCTTTGTTGAAAAGCTATGAGAATCATTATGATATATATCTATTTGATATTAATGTACCAAAACTAAATGGTATTGAGTTATTAAAAACTTTACGAAATAACAATGTACAAATTCCTACAATATTTTTAACTTCATATAAAGATGATAAAACTTTGGAAGAATGTTTTGACAATGGTTGTGATGACTTCTTGAGAAAGCCTTTTAAGGTTTCTGAGTTATTACTTAGGATGAATGCTATTTTGAAACGGACTAGTAGAATTGAAAAGATTGTAAAAATATCTGAAAACCATCATTATAACTTTGATACTAGAAAAATATATTGTGATAATGAAGAGATAAAACAACCTTTAAAAGTGGTTCAACTTTTAGAACTTTTTATAGAAAATGACAATAAAACTTTAACAAATTATGAGATTATAGATAGACTTTGGAATAATAGTCAAGAGCATAGTGAAGGCTCTTTGAGACTATATATTACTAAAATACGGAAGATTGTTGGAAAAGAAAAAATACTAAATATTAAAAAAGTTGGTTACTCAATATCTGGCATTATTTGTGCTAAATAAAAAAACACTTTTTTATATTTTCAATATATCTATTGTTCTTTTTGTAGTGGCTATAAATAACTTTTTAATCTCTTATTTTAATCTTTATAATTCTTGGATTTTTGTAACTACTCTTACTTTTGTTACAGCTATTTTATATTTTATTTTAAATAAAACATTTATAGATGATATCTTTAAAATAGATGATAAGCTAAAAGAAAAAATAGAAAAAACTATGCATGAGATAAATACACCAGTTGCTACAATTCAAATTAATACAGAGATGCTTCATACTAAACTTAAAGACCCTAATAATATAAAACGACTAAATAGGATAGATAAATCTTGTGAAAATCTTTTGACTCTTTATGAAGATATGGAATATTATATAAAAAGAGAGATTGACAATGTTCAAACTACTAAATTTGATTTACAAAGTTTAGTTTTAGGTTGTGTAGAAAAATTTGATGATTTAAAAGATGATATAAATATTGTAGTAGATATAAAACCTTTGACAATTACGACAGATAAAAATGGCTTTGAAGCAATGGTTACAAATCTTATCTCAAATGCAATTAAACATAATAAAACAATAAATACCATTACAATTAAACTTGAAAATAATATCTTAACTTTTCAAGATGATGGAGAGGGTATTAGTACTCAAGATGTATATCAAGTGTTTAATAAATATTTCCAAGCCAATGAACAATCAGAAGGTTTTGGAATAGGATTAAATGTTGTAAAAGAGTTTTGTGATGAGCAAAAATTAGATATAAAAATTGATTCATCATCAAGTGGTACAGCTTTTCATATAAATTTAATCAATATAAATAAAGGCAACTAATGTTAAAAAAACTACTTATCATATTTTCAATTTTTATAGTTTTAGTACTTATACTTTTTTCAACTACATCTTTTGAACAATCAATAGTTGTAGTTCAAAACAATCATAAAAAAGAGCCAATTTTAATCACACCACATAAATATAAAGATAGATTTTGCAATATGACAATAGAAGATACAACTTATTCAGCACAAGTAGTTTTGGAAAATGAAGATACACTATTTTTTGATGATATTGGATGTTTAGTTTTATGGCTAAATGAGCAATCAAATAAAGAAAAAATTGTTTTATGGGTTTGGGCAAAAGATACAAATAAATATATTGATGCAAAAAAAGCTTGGTATAGTTTAACAGATTCAACTCCAATGCACTACGGTTTTGGTGCATACAAAACTAAACAAAATCATTATATAAACTTCGATATAATGAGTAATAAAATGCTACAAGGTATCACAATGGCAAATCCAAAAATCAGGAAAGAACTTCTTGGAAACAATTGATTTTTTAACTATTATTTCTATTGCTTTTGTGGGTTCTTTTGGACATTGTATTGGTATGTGTGGTGGGATTGTTATCGCATATTCTAGTACAAAAATAGATACAACTTGGGAAAAAACTCATCAAACTATTGCACATATTTTATATTCATTAGGTCGAGTTACAACATATATATTTTTTGGTGCATTATTTGGATTTATTGGAAGTGTTATATCTTTTAGTAATATGGCAAATGGAATATTACTTATTATTGCTGGAGTTGTTATGCTTCTTGTAGGATTGTCATTAAGTGGCAAGATTAGATTCTTAAATATGATTGAACATTCAATTCAAAACAGTAGTTGGTATCATAACAATTTTAAAGAATTATTGCAAAGTGAATTTCTTGGAAGTTTTTATATTTTAGGACTTTTAAATGGACTGCTACCTTGTGGATTAGTTTTCTTTTTTGCTATAACAGCAGCTAGTACAGCAAGTGCAATAGATGGTGCAATTGTTATGGCAATATTTGGAATTAGTACAATTCCTGCTATGTTTTCATTGGGATTTTTTATAGGAATATTTCGCAAAAGTTCTATAAGAGTTTTTATGGTAAAATTAGCAACTATAGGCGTACTAGTTTATGGTGGATACACTATATATAGTGGATATGAATATATTATAGACCCTAATAAAACTTTATTAGATTGTCATTAAAGGAAAGAATAACATATGATGAAACTAAGATTCTCACATATACTAATAATATTTACAATATTATTTTCCCTACTAACTTACTCATATTATAATGAAACACGAAATACAGCTATTGAAAATGCTAATACTAAAATTGATGAATTATTAGTTAATTATCAAGCATTTAGGACTTATGTAGCTAAGGTTCAAAAACAAGAAGTTTATCGATTGCAAGAGAGTGGTATAATTGATAAAGACTATTTTAATCCAAAACTTTTATCATCAACATATAGTGCACAAAATGTAAATATATTTTATAATAAACTTAGGAAAAAACAAGGATTAGAGCCAATTGTGATTCGATTTGCAAGTAATAATCCAAGAAATATAAAGAATAAAGCAAGTTTACAAGAATCAAATATATTAGAACAATTTAATAATAATAAATTAACACAATTTAGTGAAATAATTACAAAAGATGATAAAACTGTACTTTATTATATAATACCTACAAAAAGAACTACACAAAAATGTATGAAATGTCATTCTGACCCTAAATATGCACCAAAAGGTCTTATTGATATTTATGGTGATAAAAATGGATTTTATGAAAAACCAAATCAAATTAGAGCAATATTATCTATTATATATCCTTTAAATGAAGATTTAGAACTTGCTGATAATAGATTTCTAAAGTTTACTTTTATTACTTTTATTGTATTTGTAATTTTAATCTTTGTACTTTATAAAGTTATTAAAAATATTGAAAATAAAAATGAAGTATTAGAAGATTTAAATAAATCACTTGATTTAAAAGTTATTGATAGAACAAAAGAGTTAGATGATGAAAAAGATTATATTAAAACTATATTGGATACAAATCCAAATATTATTCTTGTAACAAAAGATAAAAAACTTTTTAGTGCAAATAAAAGATATTATGAATTTTTTAATTTTGAATCTATGGAAGATTTTATGAAAGAACACCATTGTATTTGTGAGTATTTTAAAGAGGTAGATGATGTACCATTTACAAAAGACCATATGATTAATGGAGTACATTGGAGTACATATTTATCAGAACACCAAAATACAAATCATATAGTTTTATTAGAAAAAGAAGATAAAGATTATTATTTTAGATTAACTGCAAATCCACTAAATAATGATGAAGTTTTATTAACTTTAGAAAATATAACAGAAGATAAGAAAAAAGATACATTACTATTTGAACAGTCAAAATTATCTTCTATGGGTGAGATGATAGGAAATATTGCACATCAATGGAGACAACCTTTAAGTGTAATATCTACTGCTGCTACAGGTATAAAATTGCAAAAAGAGTGTAATATACTTACGGATGAAGCTTTACTTGAAAGTTGTGACACAATATATAGAAATACGCAATATTTATCACAAACAATAGATGATTTTAAGAATTTTATCAAAGGTGATAGAAGTATTCAGGAATTTGATTTAAAAGAAACATTAGATAGCTTTCTTACAATAACTAAACCAGATATTAAATCAAATAGTATTAATGTACATATTGATTTCCCTGAAAATATACAAGTTAATGGTTATCCAAATGAGCTATTACAATGTTTGATAAATATATTTAATAATGCAAAAGATGTTTTACAAAGTTTTGCTGAACATGACAGACATATATTTATTAAAGCCAAAAAAGAAGATGATAAAATAATTATAAAAATAAAAGACAGTGGTGGAGGGATACCTAGTGAGATAATCTCAAAAGTATTTGAACCATATTTCACAACAAAACATCAATCACAAGGTACAGGACTTGGACTTCATATGACATATAAGTTAATAGTAGAAGGTATGCAAGGAACTGTAAAAGTAGAAAATATTTCATATGCTTATGAGACTAAAGAATATAATGGTGCAGAATTTACTATTATATTTTAAATAAAATAAAGATTATTAAAAGGAAAGATTGTGCTTATTAAAAAGTTATTTATATATTTAGCTATTACTATGCTATTTAGTTTTAATGTTAGTGCTAAAAGTTTTAGTAAAGTAGCAACAGTGGAGCCAGTACTGATTCAAGAGGGTAAAGAAAAACATTGGTGCCCAATTTGTGGTATGAATATTAAGATGTTTTATAAAACTTCTCATGGTTCAAAATTGGCAAATGGTACAAAAAGACAATACTGTAGTATAAGATGTCTAGCTGTAGATATGCAAGAGTATGGAGTAGATGAAACTGCTATTGTTGTTGTAGATACTGTGACACAAAAACTTATAAATGCAAATGATGCTTTTTATGTTGTAAAATCAAAAATTAGTGGAACTATGAGTAAAGTTAGTAAATTAGCTTTTAGTAAAGAAAGTGATGCGAAAGATTTTGTTAAAAAATATAAAGGTAAAGTTGTGAATTTTAAAACAGCTTTAAAGATGGCTCAAGATTCACTGAAATCTGATATTGCTATGGTAAAGAAAAAAAAGAAAAAGAAAATTTATCCAAAGGGTAAAAAGATATTTGAAAAGATGTGTAGTCAAGATATAGACCCAACTGATTATATTGAGATAAATGAATTAAAATCTGCTTTGAAAAATGATAAATTGTGTAAACCTTTAAAAGAGAAACAACTCCAAGCAACTGCTCTTTATCTTTGGGAAGTAAAACGACTTGGGGATTTAGGCGAGATTGAGGGTAAAGTAGAAGTACGAGAAGATGAAAAATGCCCAGTATGTGGAATGTTTACTTACAAATATCCAAGATGGGCTGCACAAATCTTTTATAAACATAACGACCACGAACATCATTGGTCATTTGATGGTGTAAAAGATTTGATGAAGTTTTACTTTGACTCTGCTAAATGGGGAAATTATCCTATTGCAAAAAAAGAAAATATCACTAAGATTTTGGTTACTGATTATTATTCACAAAAAGGGATAGATGGAACAAAAGCTTTTTATGTAATAAGAAGTGATGTTTATGGACCTATGGGGCATGAGCTTATTCCATTTGAAAGTGAAGATGATGCAAAAACTTTTAAAGCTGACCATAGAGGTCGAACTATTATAAAATTTGAAGATATTATTGAAGAGGAAGTTTATAAGCTAGATATTGATGAATA
>CAYUNC010000073.1:0-6733 GCA_964445915.1 uncultured Arcobacter sp. | reverse complement strand
AACCACATAAGTTGATCTGGTCTTACATGTGGCCAAGAAGCTCTTGTCCATAAAAATAAGAAAATTAAAAATGCAACTTTTAATAAAATTGCAATTGCTCCTGGAATAAACCATAAATCATTAAATCCACCAAGGAATAATAATGAAACTAAGAATGTTACTGTAAAAAGGTTCGCATACTCACCGATAAAAAACATACCCCATCTCATACCAGAATACTCAGTAGCATATCCAGCAACAATCTCTGCTTCATGCTCAAGTAAATCAAATGGTGTTCTATTTGTTTCAGCATATCCTGAAATTACAAATAAAATAAATGCTAATGGTTGTGACCATACTAACCAGTTTTCAATTCCACCTGCTTGGTAGTTATTAATATCAATTAAAGATAAACTTCCAACTAACATTAAAGGTGAAAGTATAGAAAGACCAAGTACAACTTCATAACTTAAAAGTTGAATAGCCGTTCTAGCTCCTCCAAGTAATCCCCATTTATTTGCTTGTGCCATACCACCAAGTAATGGACCATAAAGACCAGAACCCATAACACCAAGAACAAATAATAATCCAACATTTATATCAGAGATTATAACACCTGGAAAAAATGGTACTGCACTCATAGCAATAAATGCTGTTGCTGCAGTAATAATTGGAGCAACCATAAAAATTGTTCTATTTGCATGTTGAGGGATAAAATCTTCTTTTGTAAAAAGTTTTATACCATCTGCTGCAATTTGTAATAATCCAAATGGACCAACATGTGTAGGTCCTAGTCTTCTTTGCATAAATGCAAGAATTTTTCTTTCAATATAAGTAGTAAATCCTGCTAGTGCTGAAAACACTGTTAAGATTACAACTACTTTGACAATTGTCATTATAATATCATTATCCATCTTTTACACCTTCTTTATATTTGAATTATTAAATCTGTAGCCATCAAACAACTTACAACTTGCAATCTCTTTAACATAATATGGCACATAAGCAATATTACCACCAAGTTGAACATCTACAACTACTTCTAGTTTTAGACTTGCTTGGTTTGCAGTTATCTCTACCGTATCTCCAGAAGATAACTCTAAAGATTCTAGTAAATCATTTGAAACATATAATGCAACTTTATCTTCTGCAAATTGATTAGCTTTTGCAGTAAATTCATTGAATTGATTGATTGGATTTGCTTTATATATTATTATATCGTTATAGTCTTGAACATCTGATATCTCAGATACTTCATCACTATTTTTTACTGATGTTGAAGCTAGAGTATAACCTCTATTTTCTGATGCATCATTTAAAAATTCATTTGCTAAATTATCAAATTCTATACCATTAAAAATTGTAGCTGTATAGTCAATAGTATTTTCTATATTAACTTCTAAAATTTCATTTGCTATATCATTTAGCACATAACCATTATATGGTAAAGCACTGTTTGTAGGAACTACTGTTTTGTTTATATTAGTAAATGTTCCCTCTTGCTGATTTAGTGTTGGCATATCTAAATCACCATCACCTAAAGCACTGAATTGGAAGTTACCTTTTGTGTTATAACCAACTACACTTGAACCAACCTCATCATCTAAAGTACATAATAAACTAACACCTAATGTATTTGTTTGTGTAGGAATAATTACAACTTTAAAAGGAGTTGTTTTTTCAATTAGTCCACAAAGTTTTGCTATATTTGCACTTTGCTTATGAGTGATACAATCTTCACCAATAACTAAACTAAAAGTATCTTTTCCATCTTTCATAGTTGCTACAGTTTCAAGTAATTCTTCACTGCTTCCCATTAAGTCAAGTAGTTTAGTATATTCATACTCAACTTCTTTATCAACTTTTTTAGGAACCATTTTCTTAACTTCTTTCTCTTCTCCAGTTTCAGCATCTACAACTGTTTCAATAACTTCTTCTTTAATAGTTTCTGTTATAGTTTTTGTTCTTGTTTCTTTGAAACTATTTAAGTAAGTTGCAGTTTGTTCAGGTAATGTTGTAGCAAATTGGTCAAGGATAAAATATAAAACAGCTTCTTCAGTTCCAACTTTATGGAAAATAGTTTCTATAGTTTTACCTTTTTTACCAAAACCTTCTACAGTTGTATCATTCATAGGGTGAAAATATAATCCACCAGCTTTATTCATACTAATTGCATTGTTAAAAGCATATCTTACAGTTGGAGCATCAGATTTTAAATATGAACCTACAGATATAACAAAGTTACTATTATGAACATCTTGTAGTGTTCCATTGTAAAGTGAATTACCTGTAACACTTGAATAGTTTTTCATAAAGTTTTGGTATCTTTTTGCATCATTGTTTACAAGTTTGATACCTAGCTTATCTTTCATCTTTTGTAATAATAAAGCTTCTTCATTTGTAATAAAAGAATTAAACTTAATAGTATCAGCACTTTTTAGTGAACTAATTGCTTTACTAAAAGCTTCACTATCTTTAGTTTGAACTTGATTTGAATAATCAAAACCAAATCTAGCAGCACCACTTAAAGATGTAAAATGTGAATCATTTGTTACTCTATAAATCTTTTGATTTGTATTGTTTTCAATCGATTCGTGTTTAACTTCATAATACATCAATGCACAATCAGAACTATAAGGATTTGAAGCAGGTATTTTTGTAAGTTCCCAAGCATTTGATTTATATTGGAAATCTGAACTAACCAATGCACCAACAGGACAAACTGAAATACATTCACCACAATCTATACATTTATCTTCTTCAAAACTAATAAGATTCTTATTTAGTTTATTCCACATTGCATAAGCATCTTTAGGCATATTAGCTTTAAAGTCAGGGTCAAGTGCATCAGCACCTCTTTTTACAGTTCCTAATGCATTTGAACCAATCATATCTTTACAAACAGTTACACATTTTTCACAAACTATACAAAGACCTGGGTCATAGTTCATAACTCCCCAGTTAGTTGTAGGTCTGTGTACATCTCTTACCGTATAGCTTTGTGTACCAATCTTTTGATAAATATTGTAGTTTTGAAGTTCACACTCTCCACTTTGGTCACAAACACCACATTGTAATGGGTGATTTACATCATAAACTTCCATTATTGCTGTTCGTTCTGTTTCAATATTTTCAGTTGATGTATTGATAACCATACCATCTTTTGATTTAGCATTACAAGAATATACTTGTTTACCATCTGCTTCAACTAAACAAAGTCTACAAGCAAGTGTTGGTGAACATCTTGTCAAGTAACAAATAGCAGGTACAAATATATCATTAGCTCTCGCTACATTTAATATAAATTCACCCTCTTTTGTTTTACATTCTTTGCCGTCAATCGTTATTGTAATTAGTTCACTCATTGCTCCACCTTTTCAATTTTTACTTGTTTAAATCTATATTTTGTAGGTATTAAATCATCACTTAGTCCATCATCAAATGTTGGATATAAAGCTACTGTTCCACGAATAGAAGTATCAATTTTAAACTTTTTAGTTGTTTGTTGATTGTTATATTTTATGTTTACAGTATCTCCATCTTTGATTTTTGCTGCTGTAGCAAATGATGCACTTCCTCTTAAACTATTGTTAGTTTGAAGAAGTAAAGATTTTGAAGTGTTATGATTAAATTGATGCAATGGCTCACATCTATAGATTACAGTTCCATTGTAACTATTTATATCACTTACTTCATCTAATGTAGTATTACTTTTTTTATTAAAAGTTTTATCTAGAGTATATCCTCTTAAATCTTTTCCATATTTATCATAACCATTTGCTAAGTTATCAAATTGGATTTCTTTAAAGCCATTATCTACTGGTAATTGACTTGTATAATCTATAGTATTTATAACTTTAATTTCTAAAAATTCATTTACAATATCATTTAAACAATATCCATCAAAGTTTAATGCTACATTTGTATTTAATACTCTTTTGTCAATACTTGTAAAAGTACCCTCTTGCTGATTAAGTGCAGGTACTTGGAAGTCCCCTTCTCCATTATCAGCAATGATAAAGTGGGCAAATTCATTGTATCCAACTACTTTACTTCCAACTTCTTCATCTAAATCACATATTAAACTAACACCTAAAGTATTTGTTTGAGATGGGATAATAATAACTTCAAAATCAGTATGTGCATCAATTAGACCAACTAATTTTGCAATATTTGCAGCTTGAGGATGACCATATAAATCTTCTCCAACTATTAAAGTTCTAGTTTTCTTATTTATAAGTTGTTTCAAAATATCTTCATATTCTTCTTCACCAACACTTGTTTCACCACTTAAATAACCTACATCTAAGTCATCAAAAAATGCTTTATGTTCTGTTGGAATATCTTTGATAAGATAAGAAGCTAATAGTGCTAAAACACCCTCTTCACTTCCAACTTCATATTTTACAAATTGAGTATATTTATCTTGTAAAGCTATATCATCAATTGGGTGCATATATACAAAAGATGCTCTTTGTTTTTTAGAAGCGATATTTACAGAGTATTTAACCCCTGGATTATCTCGGCTTATTCTAGTACCTATCATAATCATAGCATCACTTTGAGTGATAGTTTTTTGCGTTGCTGTATATATATCTTTTTTACTTGTCAAAGCATAGTTTGCTAAAAAGTTTTGATAGTTTAAAGCATCTTCATTTACAAGTTTAATACCTGTAGTTTCTTTTAAAGTTTGTAATAGTTTAGCTTCTTCATTTGTAATATAAGAATTAAATTTAATAGTATCACTTGATTTTATAGCTTCAACTGCTTTTTTGAAAGCTTCTACATCTTTACCAACAGATTTGTTTTCAAAACCAAAACCAAATCTACCAGCACCACATAAAGCAGCAAATTCAAAGTCATTTGTTACTCTTGTTATTTTCTTCTCATAAGGATTATTGATTCCAGCTTCTTTTACTTCATAATATAAAGCACAACCACTACTACAGTGGCTACAAGATGCAGGAATCTTATCAGCTTCCCAAGCATTTGCAGTATATTTGTACTCATTTGAAACTAACGCTCCAACAGGACAAACAGAGATACAATCTCCACATTGTTCACACTTACTCATTTTATTATCAATAGTTGATTTATAACCACCTGGTTTGATATAAAGTGCTGCACTTCCTATTACTTCATTACAAGTATGTACACATTTTTCACACATAATACAAAGTGCTGGGTCATATCCTAAGATACCCCATTTCTTTTTCTTTCTATCTATATCTTTTGTAGCAAATTCTTGTGAGTTTACTTTAAATTCAACATTTTTATTTTGTAAATCACACTCTCCACTTTTATCACAAACACCACATTGTAATGGATGATTTACATCATAAAGTTTCATAATATTTTGTCGTTGGTGAAATAACTCATCATTATCAGTTGTAATAACTGCACCATCAACGGCTTTTTCTTGACAACTTAAGATATGACCATCAACACCTTCAACATCAACTACACACATTCTACATGCAGTAATTGGTGAAACTTTTGTCAAGTAACACATTGTTGGGATATAAATATCATTTTCTCTAGCAATTTCAAGTATTGTTTGACCATATTTACCTTGACACTGTTTAGTATCAATAGTAACATTTACTGTTTTTTCTCTGTGTATTATTCGTTCGCTCATATTACACCGCCACCATTGATAGATAATAACATCTCATACATCTCTCAGCTTCATCTTGAGCTTCTTGAGCTGTAAATCCAAGATTTACTTCTACATTATTATCTTTTCTAATTTCAGTTTCAACTTTTTCACTATTTTCTCGTGGAAGACCTGGCATCCAACCTTTGATAGTTTCTTTTTTATTGAAAACTCTTAGTCTATTCATATGGTCTTCCATAATCTCTTCATCAGTTAAAGTTAACTTTCCATCATAAATATATCTTGACATAACAGAAGCAGCTCGTCTTGCTTGTCCAACTGCATTTACAATAGTCATAGGACCATATTCACAATCTCCAGCAGCAAAAAGACCCTCTTTATTTGTCATATAATCTTTACCATTAGTTTGAATAGAATTCCATGATGTCATTTCAAGTTCCCAATCTTCAGGTAATATCTGAGTATCAAGTGCTTGAGAAACTGCTGGAATTACAAAATCACATTCAATAACTTCATCAGCACCTTCAATTTTAACTAATTGTGCTCTTCCACCATCTGGGTCTGGAACTAATTCATATTTATTTATAATTAAAGATTTTAATTGACCATCTTCATCAAATAGTTCTTCAATTGCACTATGAAAAATAAACTCAACACCCTCTTCAACGGCTTCTGTATATTCTTCTAAAGTTGTGTTTCTAATAATAGTTTTTTCATCTCGTCGATAAAGCATTACAACTCTTTTAGCACCTTCTCTAATAGAACATCTTACAACATCCATAGAAGTAAATCCACCACCAACACAAACTACAGTTTTACCATCTAAGTCTTCTTTTGCTGGACTTCCTATTCCATATTTATGCCAAAGATTTACTTTGTCAAGCATCTCAATTGCTCCCCAGTAACCTTTCATTTCAGTGTTTTCATTTCCACATCTAATAGCTTTTGAAAGTCTTGCTCCAAAACCTAACATTGTAGCATCATACTCTTCGTGAATCTCTTTTAATCTGTTAGCATCAACTCTATGATTTCTGATAATTGTTACTGTTGGTAAATCTTCAACTAATTGAATATCTTTATTGTACTTATCAATAGGCATTCTATACTCAGGAACACCAACTGCAACTTCTCCACCAA
>CAYUNC010000072.1:0-6800 GCA_964445915.1 uncultured Arcobacter sp. | reverse complement strand
AATTAGTTAATATTTAAAAAGGGGTTGCTAGATTTAGCAACCCCTTTTTTATTGTTGTGACAATTGCTCTATCTAGTACATTTATTTATTAGTCAATTAAAATTAATAGCTTTTATAATATTCCTACTTTATGATAAGTTCAATTTTAGAGATATTTTGTAGCTTTTTAAATCCCTTATCAAAAGTAAATAATTTTGAATTATAGTATTCACTAAATGCCAAATGATTTACATCAAACGAACTAATATATAAACTTGTTTCTTTTAATATTTCTGTCATTCTTTGATATATATTGGGATTTGATTGTTTTAAAAAGATTGATAAAAACTTTAAATTATCATCAATATCATTTTTATTTTCTTTTAGTTTGTTTGATATAAAAGCAAACTCACAAAGTATTAATTCAGATACTATAAGGTTTTGATTTTCTATTGCTTCATCAAATAATTTTAATGCTATGTCTTGTTGTTCTATATTGTCTAAATTCTTACAAAAAGCATATATTAAAATATTTGTATCAAAAAATACCATCATCTACCATTTCATCAGTACTTGTAACAAGTTCCATTGTTGCTTGTATTTTATTGTTTGATTTATCTCTTAATCTGTGAAATTCTTCAAGTTGTGATTGTACTATATCTTTTTTAAGAGTATTATTTACACTTTCATACATTACAACAAAAGTTGCTTTTCTTGTATCTTGTATTTCTTGATATTGTTTTGGTATATGAACAATACCATTTTCTATTGGTGCTTGAAATTCAACTGCATACATTTTGAAGTCCTTTATATTTTATTGATTTATTATATCATATTTTAATTTTATTATTTATTTTTATATATGTAACCTACTATAAATAGTTTCATATCCATTTATAATTACATCTTTAATACTTTGAGGAACATCTACTTCTAACTTTTGTCCTGCTTGTAAATCTTTTGCTTTGGCTTTCCAACTATTTTCTTTTGCAAAGTTACGAAGAATTTGTTTATCCATAGAGATATAATTTTGTTCATCAAAATCTTTTTTATCTATAAATCTTGAACTTTCAGGTGTTAAAATCTCATCTCCAAGTATCCACTCACCTTGAGCATTTACAAATACTTCAAGTTTGGTATCAACTATAATAATTCCGTTATCAGATGCATACTTAGTAAAATCTTTAAAAAGTTTCTCTAAACTACTTATAATTTCAGGAAAAGTATCTCTAACTACATCAGAATTTAAAGGTATATCTTTTACACCTTTTGTTGTTGGTGTGAAAAGTGGTGTATCAAATTTATGCCATTGTTTTAAATCGCTTGATAAATTCAATCCATAAGGGTCATTTCCAGTTTGACAAGCTTCATATAAAGAACCTGTAAGGTAGTTTCTAAAGATAAACTCAAACTGTACAACCTCACCATCAATAGAAGCTTCTAAAGGCTTACATAATTCCATAATTTGACATCTTGGAGATACTTCCACAGTTGTAGGTACATTTTCTGACATTATTGCTGTTCTTATTCCAGAACTTTTGGCAAAGATTGCTCCATCATTTGAAATAGCAGTTTGAGATACACCTTTTCCATCAATTTCAAGATTTAATGGAATATCAAATACAGAACATCTATCACTTCTCACTAAAAGAACTTTTTGCTCTTTTCCTGGACAAGTATAAAGGTCTGCATTTTTACCAATATAAAATAAGTTGTACCCTAACTCTTCTAGTTGCTCAATACCTTTTTGAGTTGTTGTCTCTTTTGATTGTGGCCAAAGACCAAGTGCTGTAATATCATCTATATTCATATATCTTTTCCTCTTATTTCTTTTGTATTAGTATCAATGATTTTAAAATATCACTTGCTGTTTTTAGCTGATTGTCTTTATATAAATCTTCTTTTGTTATCTTTGTTTTATCTTTCTTTTCTTTTTCATCTTTACTATCTTTTTTATCATCTTTTTTCTTTTTCTTATCATCTACTTTTTCAAGTTCAACTTCAAGATGCTTTTTTAAATCTTTCTCTTTAATAGAAAATTCATTTTCTTTTGGTTTGATAGCTTCACCTTTAAATGATTCTATATCAGGCTCTACCCCTTTTGCTTGTATTGTTCTACCACTTGGTAAATAATATTTAGCAATAGTTAATTTAATAGCTTCTGTTTGCTTTTTATTTAAAGGCAATACTACTTGAACAGAACCTTTTCCAAAAGTCTTTTCACCAACTATAACTGCTCTTTTATGGTCTTGTAAAGCCCCACTAACAATCTCACTTGCACTTGCACTTCCACCATTTACAAGTACCACCATAGGAACTTTTGTAATTGTTGTTGAGCTAGTTGCATCATAGTGCTTATCATCTTTTTTATCTCTACCTTTTTGAGAAACAATTACACCACTATCTACAAAAAGATTTACTGTTTGAATTGATTGATTTAATGACCCACCAGGATTATTTCTTAAATCTAAAATGATCCCTTTTGTAGTTTTTTTGTGCTTTTCAATAATAGCAGTTAATTGTTTTGCAACATTATTATCAAACGATGCTATTCTTATATATAAAGTATCATCAAAAGTTTTTGCACTTACTGATTTTACTTTTATAACACCACGAACAATATGAATTTTAATAGGCTTTGGTGCTTCTTTTCTCACAACAGTAATATCAATAGGAGTATCAACAACACCTCTCATAAGTGTAACTGCATCATTTAAAGTCATATTTAATGTTGATTTATCATCAATTTTTAAAATTATATCACCAGATTCTACACCAGCTTTTGATGCAGGAGTATCATCAATAGGAGAGATAACAGTCAAGACACCATCTCTTAAGCCAACAACAATACCTAGACCACCAAATTCACCTTTCATTTGAACTGAAAATTCTTTGTAATATTTTTTATCCATATGTGAAGAGTGTGCGTCTAATTCTTGCATCAACCCCGTAATTGCTTTATCTATAATCTCTTCAAGTTTTATATCATCTATATATAATTTTTCAACAGAACCTATCACTTGCTGTAGTTTTGCATAAGATTCAAGTCTTGTTGGAGTTTTTGTTTCTTCTTCTTTTTTTGGTAAATCTTCAGAAAAACCTATTGTAAATATAAGTAGTAAAATCAATAATTTTTTCATATTTATCCTCTTTTTTTAATATTATTTTAAGTGATTATTGTATCTTAATCTAAATAATAGTATCATTAATGATTATTTATAAATTTAATTGGAGAACAGATGAGTATACAAGAAAATGTTGAGTTTTTAAAAAAAGAAATTTCGACTGAAGAGAAGTTTTTTGAAGGTTTTTTTAAACTAGAAAAAGTTTGGCAAAGCTATAAATTAGTTTTAATTGGTGCAGCTGTATTAATCCTTGGTGGATTTATTGGTACTAATGTTATGAGTTATTTAGAACTTCAAAATAAAACTAAAGCAAATATTGCATTTAACACACTACTTACTGATACTACAAATGCTTCAGCAATAGCTACATTAAAAGAGACAAATCCTCAACTATTAACAATAGCAAATCATATTACAAGTGGTCAAGAAAAGATTATTAATGTTGAATATTTAAAAGAGATTGCACAATTTAATCAAGCAATGAATACAAATAATTTAGATGCAATAAGTAAAACTACATTAAATTCTAAGTTTTTATTAAAAGAATATGCACTATTCCAAAAAGCTTTAATTCAAGCAATAAACAATAATTATGCAGATGCAAAAGAGACTTTAAAATTAATCCCTGCTAAGTCTTCAGTATCACGATTATCAAATCAATTAAATCACTATTTATTAACAAAATAAGGAGATAGAAATGAAAATATTATTAACTATTTTAACTATTGTATTTATCTTTTCTGGTTGTTCAACAAAACAATACTTTGAACCAAAAAATACTTCAAATAATAACTTATCTTCTAAAAAAATGTCAGATAAGATACTATCATTAAGTAGTGATGGTGCTATATTAGAAAACTTTAGAGTGATAAATAAAGATGGTCTTTCTACTTATTTTTTACCTGAAGGTTACACTTTTTTAAATAAAGCAGACAGTCAAATATTATCTGCTGATAAGCTTGGAAATATTATGATTGATAGAAAAACAATCAATCTAGCAGAAAATATTGTAGCTGCTTCAATTAAGGAGAATATATTAGCTGTAGTATTTGCAAATAATACAATAGCACTTTATAATCTTACAACTAATAAGTATACATTAAAAGAAAAACTAAAGCTTTCAATTATAAACGATACAAGAATAGCAAATCCTATCTTTTTAGACAAAACTGTTATCTTTCCTACTTTAAATGGTAAAATCATTTTTGTAAGCTTAAAAACTAGCGAAATTATAAAAAATATCAATCTTGACCCTACAGATAAAGTAAATAATGTTATTTTCTTAAAAACTATAGGTGAAACTTTGATAGCTTCAACTCCTAATAAAATATTATCTATCTCAGATGGTGCTTTTAATGTAAAAAGATATAGAGTAAAAGATATTATTACAAACTCTACAAATGTTTTTGTAGCTACTCTAAATGGAACAATTATTAAATTTGATTTAACGCTTAATCAAGAGGCTTCTAAAAAGTTTAAATTTGCTAATATTTTTGCTCTTGGATATGGAACATCACTGTATGCTTTAGAGTCACAAGATTATCTTATTAAGATAAATGATGCATTTACAAAAACAACAGTTTATGATTTTAGTTTTGATGAATCTTCAAAAACTATAGTTATAAACAATACTTTGTATTTTGATGATGAGTATGTTAAACTTCCATAAACTTATCCAATAATGGTATTGTGTGATATTGGAAATACTACTTTTGCTTTTTTAATCAATAAAAAAAAGTTAAAAGTAAGTATTGATACAAAACTAAAAAACCTACCAACTATTAGTGAAAATATATATTTTACAAGTGTAAATAACAAAATAACAAAAAGATTTTTAAAAAGATATCCAACTGCAATAAATATTAAAAAATATTTAAAATTTGATACACAATATATTGGTATGGGTACAGATAGACAATTAGTATGTCAAAGTATCAAAGATGGTATTATTGTTGATTGTGGTAGTGCTATTACTATTGATATTATGAAAGATGGGAAACATAAAGGTGGTTTTATATTAGCTGGGCTAAAAAATATAATTAGTTTTTACCCTAAAATATCAAAACAATTAAAATTTAATTTTGTAAAAAATATAAATTTAGATAAAATGCCATTAACAACAAAAGATGCGATAAGCTATGCTGTATTGAAATCAATTATTTTACCTATTAAAGAGTGTGAAATAAAGTATAATCTAAAAGTATATTTTACTGGAGAAGATTCAAAGTATATAGTTAAGCATTTTAAAAATGCAAAATATGAAGAAAATTTAATATTTAATGAGATGAAAAAAATTATAAGAAATGGGAGAAAACAATGCTAACAATTGCTTTACCAAAAGGTAGAATTGCAGAACAAACTTTAGAGAAATTTGAAAAAGTATTTAATGAAAAGTTTGTATTTGAAGATAGAAAACTAATCTTAGAAAAGGCTGGATTTACTTTTTTAAATGTAAGAAATCAAGATGTACCAACTTATGTTATGTATGGAAGTGCTGATTTAGGTGTAGTTGGACTTGATGTTTTAGAAGAGAAAGAATATGACCTTATTAAACTATTGGATTTAGAGATTGGGAAATGTAAAGTAGCCATTGGACTTAAAAAAGGTGAAACTATAAATTGGAATGCAAGTAGTATAAAAGTTGCTACAAAACATACAACAATAGCAAAAAAGTTTTTTGAGAAAAAAGCAATGGCTGTAGAGATTGTTAAACTTTATGGTTCTATTGAGTTAGCACCACTTGTTGGTTTAAGTGATTGTATTGTTGATATAGTTGAAACTGGCTTGACTATGAAACAAAACGGATTAGAAGTTGGAGAAACTATTATGTACTCTAGTGCTAATCTAATTGCAAATAAAAATTCTTATTATTCAAAAAAAGATGAAATTTTAGAATTAAGAGAAAAACTTGCAAGGACTTAATCTTTATTCTAAGATTGAAAAATATCTTGATATTGATGAGCAAGCAAATGCACTACATACAACTTTCCAAGATATTGTAGCCCAACTAAATCCATCATCACTACTTGATATTGGATGTGGGCAAGGTGCTTTTTTAGAAACTTTAAAAGACTCCCCTATCAAAACACTAGGTATTGACCTTAGCTCTTCACAAATTGAAATTTGTAATCAAAAAAATATAACTGCAAAATGTATCAATATAGATAAAGTAGATCAAAAATTTGATTGTGCCACTGCTATATTTGATGTTATTAATTATATTTCAAAAGAAGATATACCAAAATTTTTAGAAAATATTAATAAAGTTTTAAATAAAGATGGTTACCTTATTTTTGATATAAATACTCTATATGGTTTTGAAGATGTTACACAAGGAGTATTAAATATAGATTTAGAAGATAAGTTTATAGCTATAGATGCTACTTATGATGAAGATATATTAGAAACAAATATAACACTTTTTTCACAAGACAAAGATTGTTATAAAAAAGAAAATGAAACTATAAAACAATATTTCCACTCAAAAGAATTTTTAATAAAAGAGCTTAAAAATTATGGCTTTGAAGTTGAAGCAGTTCAAAACTTTAAACTTCATGATGTTGAAGAGTCTGATAAGCAGTTATTTATTGTAAAAAAAGTTTTATAAGCTTATAAGAGAATTATAAATATCTTTTACATTCTTCCCTGTAAGCTTTGATATTAGCTTTGCTTTTTGCTTAGGTGGTATTTGTAACT
>CAYUNC010000071.1:1453-6817 GCA_964445915.1 uncultured Arcobacter sp. | reverse complement strand
TTTTTTTCTCTTTGTCAAGGGTTTTTTATTAATTATTGCTTAAATTTTGGAATTCGCTCTATTAAAAGTAATTTTTATACAATATGTATAGTTATTGGTACTTTTATTTCTGTACTATTCCTAAAATTTACTATTAATTCCATTTATGATAAACTTGTCTCTTCATTAAAAGGGTGTGTATGAATTACTTTCCAGCTTTCATAAAACTAGACAATAAAAAGGTTTTAATTATTGGTGGTGGTAATATTGCTACTTCTAAACTAAAGACTTTATTAGACTTTACTACTGACATACATATAATAGCTCCTATACTTTCTGATGAAATACAAATATTGATTAAAGAGTACAATTTAACATATAGTAATACAGAGTATAAAGATAATGATTTAGAGTTATTTAATTTTGTTATTACTGCAATAGATAATATAAAGTTACAAGAAAAGATTTATAATGAAGCAAAACTATTACCTAACTGTTTAGTTAATAGTGTAGATAGTACAGAATATTGTGATTTTATCTTTCCTTCTTATATAAAGAAAGATGATTTAACGATTGCTATTTCTACATCAGGTACATCTCCTTCTATGGCGAAATACCTAAAGCAATATTTACAAAATATAATACCAAACTCAATAGGGAATTTTCTTAAAGAGATGAAAGAGTACAGACAAACAATGCCAAAAGGAAAAGAAAGAATGAAGTTTTTAGATACAAAAACAAAAGAATATATATCAACATGGGGAGAGATAAAATGAAACCAAAAGTAAGTAATCTATTTATTATAGGATTAACAATAGTATTTTTTGTATTAGGCTTCAAAGCTTTACAAGATGCACAACCAGAACACAAGAATAAAAGGGTTTATAAAATATTACAGACTTATAGTCCATATTATTTAGAAAAACGCGTAGGTGGATTTCAAATTATGATGAAAGGTTCTAAAAAGAAAGAGAAGCCTCCTATTAATGAAGTTTTTGCAAGATTAGACCAACTTGAAAAAGGTTGGGGAAAAGATGCTTTATCACTTGTTGAGAATGAATTAACTGTTAAAGATAAAGATGGTAAAACTCTTGGAAAGATTAAATTAGAAAATAAAGAAGAGATACTGTGGGTAAAAACTTTTTTTGAGATAAAGTAAACGGATAAGGTTTTATGCTTTAAACTTCAATAACAACAATATCATCTTTTTGAAGATAAACAACATAAGCAAAAACCTTCTGACTTTTCACAATACCTTTAATAGCTTCTTTATAAAAAGCAACTTGTCCTTGATGTTCATCTTTTTGGGCACTTGTTGTTTTATAATCACAAATATAATACACATCATCTTTTTTTATCAATAAATCTAAAATTTTTATTTGTTCATTATATATCAAGGCTTGCTCTGTAAAGTATTCTCCATCTTCTATTATATTCATAAATTTTGAATCAACTATTAACATCTTTATTCTATTATAAATATCATCAAAATCATTTTCATTTAATATATGTGAATATTTATTTTTTGTGATATTTAAACTTTTAGTAAGTGCTTGGGCAGTAAATTGCATCATCATCTCCAAACAGTAGTGAGTTGCGATTCCAAAATATTTTGCTTTTATATTTTGCTTACTATTATCACTAATTTCTACTTGCTTTTCTTGCAATCCTAAGTCTAAAGGTTTATATTCTAATTCAATCTCTTTTTTAGAAACCTCATCTAAATTATTTTCATAATGTAATTGTCCATATTGTTGTACCCTACAATCTTCACCCAATATATCAAATACACTATTTTTCTCTTTTTTAAATACTATTAAATTATTTTTAGCCCTTGTAAGTGCAACATATAATATATTTAGTTCATCATCTTGACTTAACTTTTGCTCTTTAGTTATAGCATTTTGATAGTTTTCATCAAAAGATTCTCTTCCACTATTTTTAAGATAAATATCTTTTAATTTAATATCTTCATATTCAAATAGTAAAGAAGATTTATCTGAATTTTTTCTTTTCATTCTATCAAGAACTAAAACAGTTTCAAATTCTAAACCTTTTGATTTAAAGATTGTTAGTATCTGAATCCCTTGCTTATCTTTAAAAACTCTCAAGGCATCAAGTCTATCAATATCATAAATAAAATCTACTATATTATGATAAGAACTACTTAATTCTATTAATTTTATTACATTGTTGTCCATCAATAAAAACTTATTTGCTATCTCTTTTATGATTTGTGCTAGGCTATAATTTGTTGTTTTTATATTACCAAACAATTCTATCTGACTTAACTCATCTGTAAAATCTTTCCCTATAAGAGTATTAAAATTTGCAAGATATATCTCTTCTTGAAAATATAAATATTTAATTACATTTATAATAGCTTGTATATTTTGTTCCAATAAAAGTTTTGATGTCATCTCTGTTGTAATTTGTATTGTTGGAAACTGTTGTTTTAAATACAGATATAAATTTAAAACATCAGCATTTGTATATGTAAGTATTGCTATATCATTAGCTGTATGTCCTGCTTTTAGTAGCTCTTCTACTTTTAAGAATATTTGCTTATACGGTTCATCTTCTTCAATAGTAAACTCAACAACTTCTACAAGCCCTTCTACTTTACTATTAACTTTTTGTGCATTATATTCATAGTTTGTCAAATCACTAAAATTACGATTAACAAAGCTAACAACATTTTTTGAGCTTCTATAGTTTGTATCTAAAAATTTAACTTTTAATTCATCTTTAAAAATATTAGCAACATAATCAAATAATTCTTTTGCTCCACCACGAAACCTATATATTGACTGTTTAGTATCTCCAACATAAAAAAATGTTTTAAACTTATCTTCACTTCCAGATAAAATCTCCTCTATTAATGGTTCTAATATTTTATATTGAAGTACAGAAGTATCTTGAAATTCATCAATTAATATACTAGAATAATCACTATCAAGTCTAAAATATAAAAAATCTTTATCTATATGATGTTGTAAAAGTTTATATACAATATTTGTAATATCTCTAAACTCCAAAGTATTTTTAGCTTTGTTATGTTTATCTCTAAAAGATTTAAAGTCATTGAAAATCCCAAATAGATGATTTAATGTAATAGCCTCTTTCATATTATAGTAGTTTGATATATCTTGCTTTATTTGTTGAAAATAGTTTTCTAATTCTGGTGAAACTGTAGCTTTTTTAAAATATGTATATTCTTGTAAAGTATCTTTAGATAACCAAGTTTTCCCTTTAACTAGCAAAGATTTTATATCATCAAAATCTACTGCTTTTTTTGCACTATTTGATAATTCCGATTTATCAACAAACTCTTTTATATAGTTAGCATTTTGCATCATTGTTATTTTTAACTGTTCATATTGAGATAAGTCAAGCTCTTTGAGAGTTAAGTTTTCATTCTTTTCATCTAAAGCTTTAAATAACTCAACAATAGAATTAAGCTTTTTATTCTCTTGATATGAAAACTTTATTAAGCTATCAAATTTTTTTTCATTTAATGAGATTAAAAACTTATATAATAACAACTCTTCATCATCATACTCAATACTAAAGTCATCACTAACTCCAGCATATCCACTAAATTCTCTTAAAATCTTATTTATAAATTTATCTATTGTATATATAGATAAACTACTTGATAAAAAACTTTTAATTATTTTGTCTTTTTTATCAAGTATTTGGGCTTTTGATAATTTTGTCTCTTCAATAATAGCTGATACTATAGCTTCATCATCACCTAAATCAAAAAGTGTATTTGATATTTTTTCACTCATTTGTGATGCAGCTTTGTTTGTAAAAGTAAGTGTCAGTATCTCTTTAGGTGGAATATCTAACAATAGTAAAGATATGTATCGTACAGTTAATGCAAATGTTTTTCCACTTCCTGCACTAGCTTTTAAAGCTAAATATTGTTCCATTATATCTCCATTGCTTATTACTATTATTGTATCAAAACTTATGTTAAATATATTAAAAAGTGAAAAATAGATATAATAATATTATAATAACAAATAGGATACTTCAATGAACTTAGAAAACTTAGACAAACAATATGTTTTAAATACTTATGCAAGAAATTATGTAAATTTCAAAAAAGGTGTAAATGCAACATTATTTGATGAAAATGACAATAATTATATAGATTTTACTAGTGGTATAGGTGTTGTTTCTGTAGGTCATGGGAATAAACAAGTTGCAGATGTAATTGCTAAACAAGTACAAAATATAACACATATTTCAAACTTATATGAGATAGAACCACAAACAAAACTAGCACAAAAACTTGTAAATTCAAGTGGTTTTGATATGGCTTGTTTTTTTGGAAATAGTGGAGCAGAAGCAAATGAGGGAGCTATTAAAATTGCTCGTAAATATGGTGAAGTAAATTTTGATAATAAAAGATACAAAATCATAACTTTAGGACATTCATTTCACGGAAGAACAATTACAACAGTTATTGCAAGTGGTCAAAAAAAGATGCATACTCCAAACTTTGCACCATATCCAGAAGGATTTTCTTATAAGCATAAGCTTGAAGAATTATATGAAAGTATAGATGATGAAACTGTTGCAGTTATGATTGAACTTATTCAAGGTGAAGGTGGTGTTCAACCATTTCCAAAAGAAGATATTCAAAAGTTAGCTAAGTTTTTAAAACAAAAAGATATTTTACTTATTGTTGATGAAGTTCAAACAGGTGGTTATAGAACTGGAGAATTTTTAGCTTCAAATCTTTATGATATTGAACCAGATATTATTACTCTTGCAAAAGGTATTGGTGGTGGAGTTCCTATTGGGGTTGTGATGACTAAACATAAAGATATTTTAGCTCCTGGTGATCATGGTTCTACATTTGGTGGAAACTACTTAAGTACTTCTGCTTCACTTGAAGTTTGTACTATTTTAGATGAATTAAAAGAAAGTGGAAAGCTTGATGAAACAATCAAATACTTTGAGCAAAAACTAAAAGAGTTTTATGATAAAAATACTCATTTATTTTATCGTGAAGTTGGGATTGGTCTTATGAGAGGGCTTCGTGTAAATGATGAAGAGACTTTGGCAAAGATTGTTAATAGTGCTTTTGATAAAGGCGTATTACTTCTAAAAGCAGGGAAAATAACACTAAGATTTTTACCACCACTTACTATTAGTAATGATGAGATTGATGAAGGATTTAAAAGGTTAGCAGATGCAGTTGAAAAAATTTAATATATTAATAGGATTATTTTTAGGCTGTTCATTATTAGCAAATGATACTTTAGATGAAAAAGTTTTATCACAAAATAAACAAGATTTTTTTAAATATTCATATGAAAAAGCAAGTGAAGATAGTAGTAAATTAAGTAAGGACTGGATAAATCCAAT
>CAYUNC010000071.1:0-1353 GCA_964445915.1 uncultured Arcobacter sp. | reverse complement strand
AATACAATTCAAAGTGCAAAGTTAGCATATTTACAAAAAAAGAGTGCATTTGAAGATAACAGATTATCTCAATTAGCTTTATTTAAAACTTCACAAGCAAAAGTTAATAGTATAGATGCAAAAATAAAAATAGCTCAAAATAATGTAAAATTATATAGTTCACTATTAAGTCAAATGATTGAACAACAAGAGGTAGGAATTAAAAGTGAAGTAGATGTACAAACTTTAAGTAACTCTAAAAAGATAAAAGCACTTGATATAAAAAGTCTAGATATAGAAAAACAACTTGAACTATTAGAGATTTATTCTCGGCTAAATAATGGATAATAAAAGTATAAAATTTAGCCAATATTTTCATAATTGGCTTTATGGAGAAAACGGATACTACTCACACTATAAAACTATTGGTAAAGATGGTGACTTTTATACTGCAGTTAGTTCTAGTAGATTTTTTGGCGGTAGTATTGGGAAAAGAGTTGTTGATACAATTGAAAGTGGCTTTTTAGAAAATAACACAACTATAGTTGAAATAGGTGCTCATCACGGGTATTTATTAGCTGATATGATTGAGTTTATTTATACTCTACAACCTGAACTTTTAAAAACTTTAAAATTTGCTATTGTTGAGAGATTTGAACATTTAAGAGTTGCACAAATAAAATATTTCCAAGAGTGTTTTGGAGATGAAGTAACATTAATACATTACAATGACATTAGTGAAGTGAAACTAGATAGTGCATTCGTTGTAGCAAATGAGATTTTTGATGCTTTTAGTTGTGAGTTAGTTTATACTACAAAAGATGATGAATTTCAAACAGCAATAGTAAAAGATGATAAGATAGAATTTGTAACTTGTGAAGACGAAAATATAAAAAATATTTGTAATAAATATAAAATTACAAAAGGTGAGTTAGCAGTAGGATATGAAGAGTTTGCTAATACTTTAGGTAAAGCTATTAAAAAGTTTGAATTTGTAACTTTTGATTATGGAGAAAAATATCCACGGAATGACTTTTCTTGTAGAATATATGAGAAACATAAAGTCTTTCCACTTTTTGATGAAGAGATAAATTTAAAAGATTTAATTGGAAATAGCGATATAACTTATGATGTTAATTTTTCTCATTTAATAGATAGTTTTGAAGCAGTTGGAATAACAAATACAAAATATGATACTCAGTTAAAAGCATTAGTTGATTTTGGAATTATTGAACTTTTAGAGATATTACATAAAAATGTGGATGAATCAACATATTTAAGAGAAGCTAATAAAATAAAAACTTTACTAAATCCAACTGGTATGGGTGATAGATTTAAAGTGGCTATTTTCCAAAAAAGCTAAAACTTTTTATA
>CAYUNC010000070.1:0-7036 GCA_964445915.1 uncultured Arcobacter sp. | reverse complement strand
CTAAGATTGCTAATTTACCTGTAAAAACTGTAATAGTAGGGCATGAGCATGATGACCATTGGCTAGGAAATAGTTTTTATAAAGAAACTTTTGATGCGAAGCTAATAGGTATAAAAGCTATAGATGATAACTATGATAATTTTTCTCAAACTAGAATGTCTGGAATATTGAGTAAAGATGCAAAAAGTAATACTAAAGTTGTAAAACTAGATATGCATATAGATAAAACTCAAACACTAATTATAGATGGTGAAACTTTAGAACTTAACTATCTTGAGTATAAAGCACATACTCATAATGATATGTTTTTATATTTACCAAAAAGAAAAGTATTATTTACAAGTGATTTAGTTATGAATGGAAGAATAACATCAAATCGACATGGTTCTATAGCAGGACAAATAAAAGCACTAAAACTAATTGAAAGTAAAGATTATGATACACTAATTGCAGGACATGGTTACCTAACTGACAAGTCAGCTATTAGCGAATCAAAAGAGTATTTTAACTTATTAAACAAGAGAATAAGAGCAGCACTTGATGAGGGTGTAGATGCATCTGAAATAACAAATCTTATTAAGATGGAAGAGTTTAAAAATAAAGCTATGTATGATATATTAAATCAAACAAATGTATCAAAAGCTTTTTATGAATTAGAATTTGAGGAATAAAAATGAAAAATATATTTAAAATAATTGTACTAATTTTGTCTTTAAGTACATTTGTATTAGCAAGTGCAGTTGAAGATATAGATATAAATAATAAAATAAAACTAGCAAAACAACAAAACAAACATCTAATGATATTCTTTCATATTCCTAGATGCCCTTATTGTAAGAGTATGCTAAATGAGAACTTTAAAGATAAAGAAATATTAGCACATATAAAGAAGAATTTCATCTTAATTGACCTATATACAGCAGATGATACGTTTATTAGTTATGGAGATTTTGATGGGAATATAAAAGAATTTGCAACATATATAGGTGCTTTTGCTTCACCTGCAACTGTATTTATCAATATAGATAAAAAAGTTGTATTTAAATCAATTGGATATAGAGATACGCAAGGTCTTTTAGCAGAAATGAAATATGTTGCTACTAAAAGTTATGACACAATTCCTTTTAAAGAGTATAAGGAAAAATTAGAATTTGAAAGTGATGATTAGTCATTGTAAAAAGACAAATCATCTATAAGTCTAGGTGCTTTAACATAACCATACATAGCATGAATTTTTTCTTCTGTTGTAGGATTGATTAAATAAGTTGTTGGTATGATACTAGTATTAAATTGTTTTGGATAGGTGTCATTATCTTTATCTAATTGGAGAAATATATAATTATCGTTTATAAACTTTGTAACTTTACTATTAAATAAAACTTCCTTCTCCATTTTAACACACCAACGACAATAACCAGCCTTAAGATAGAGTAATACCTTCTTATTTGTTTTTTTTGCCTGTGAGATAGCCTCTTTATAGCTATAACTAGCTTTTAAATCTACACCATAAGAATTAATTACTAAAAATAAAACTAAAAGATATTTCATATAACTAACCTCATCTTTTAGTATGCAGTTACATCAATCCAGCCTGATGTAACTTTTTCTATAACTTGGGCAACACCAGCTTGAACATAGGTAATATCTTCTATAAAATCTTTCTCTTTCCAATTCATGGTAACCATCGTATTTTTACAACCAATTAGCTCCACATCAGCAGCTACAAGTGAATTTAATCGCAGAAGAGTATTGCGGTCATAATCTTTTCTAAAAACCTTCATACCCTTTGAATAAGCAACTATAGTTATAATTAATGATTGGTCAGGATATACTTTCATAACATTATTAACAGAGTCAATTGTGTGATTAACTTTCTCTACATCATCTGTACTTAACTTTATAAGCCATTTTCTTTGATTTTCAAATGTTGGTTTTGGTTCGGCAAATTCCATATCTGCACATAACGATGTTGCTAAAATAAGCATAAATAATATTAATTTTTTCATATTTAATTCCTAATAAATTTTTAAAAGAGACTAATATAAGTTTAGTCCCTTATAAAAATTTATAATCTAGTAAGGAAAACCTTACTAAACTATACCTGGATTACCTTTTATACCAATAATATCAGGTGTATCTACTTTTAAGTTTTTGATATGTTTAACATCTTTTAAATATGTTGTAACAGTATCCCATATAGGCTCACCTGGTGAAACTGAGTTAACAGTTGACCAACCAGCTACATTATACATTTTATTAGCTTCTATTGGTTTACCATCACTTAATTTTAAGTTAGTAATTCTTTTTCCAATTCCCTTCATCGGTTCAATAGTATAAGATAGTCCACCTGTTCTTACCATATCTCCACCTGATTGTAAAAATGGGTCTGGATTATATAGATTATCTGCAACATCTTCTAAAACCTCTTTAACCATACTTCCCTTCATAGGGTTCATATAAGTTTCTGGATAAGTAAGAGCAGTTTGGGTTGCTATATCATCAAATGTTATATTATGTCCTTGAGGAACTGTTACACCCCATCTAAACCCTGGACTAAATGATATATCAGCACCTTTTACTTCTCTTAATGCATCACAAATAACTTGGTCAAAACTACCGTTAAAGTTTCCTCTTCTGTAAAGAGTATCATCAGTTGTAGCAATAACTTCGTTTAATTTCTTAGCATAAGGTTTTCTTACACTTTGAACATAAGCTTTCATCTTTGGGTCTTCTGTAATTAAATCAGAGAAAATTGGAAGAAGTGTAAATTTAAAATCAACAATCTTACCTTTTCTAACATCTAAATCAAGAACATTTAAAAACTTCCCATTACTTCCTGCATTACATACATAAGTTGTACCTTCTGCATTCTTAACTGGTACTGCTTCAGGAACACCATCATGAGTATGACCACCCATAATAAAGTCAATTCCACTAACAACACTTGCAAGTTTTTGATCAACATCAAAACCATTATGAGAAAGTAAAATTACAGCATCTGGTTTCTCTTTTGTTTTAATAGTATTTAGTAGCTCTTGTAGCTCTTCGTGTTTAATACCAAAAGTCCAATCAGGAATATTTCTTTTTGGATTTGCAATAGTTGTGTATGGAAAAGCTTGACCAATTACAGCTACTCTTGCCCCATTCATCTCTTTAATAGTATATGGTTTAAATGCATGTCCAGTATCTTCATCATAAGAAGGTGAACCATCAAATAGTGCATCCTCTTTTACATGAACATTTTGAGCTAAAAATTCTGCATCAAGAAGTTTGATATTTTCTAAAACTTCAGCAGCTTTATATGTAAATTCCCAGTGACCAATACAAATATCAACACCAAGTTCATTCATAGCACCAACCATATCTTTACCTCTAGTTTGAAGTGAAGTCCAGCTACCTTGCCATGTATCACCACCATCCATTAATAAAGTTTTTTCTTTACCATAACTATCTCTTAGATAATTTACTACAGTTTGAAGTTGTGCAAAACCACCAACTCTACCCATATCTTCTACATGTTCTTCATAGTTTACACAAGAGTATGCATATTCTAATCGCTTATTTCCTTTTATCCCATAATAGTCTAAAAGTTTTTCACCAACAATATGTGGAGGCTTCCCGTAATTTTCTCGAAAACCAAGATTTACACTTGGCTCTCTAAAATATACAGGCATAAGTTGTGCATGACAATCTGTCATATGCATTAATCTTACATTTCCAAAAGGTTTTAATTTATAATAAGAATCCATTTTATCAATAGATGGTGGCATTCTTCTGTGAGAATTTGCAAATACAGGGGCAGAACCAAGTACTGCCATCATATATATAAATTCTCTTCTTCCCATTTTTGTCATTATACTCTCCTTAATTAATATTTAAATCCATCACCAGGAACTGCAAGTCGCCAAGTATTTACTGCTTCATTACCTTGTATTAGTGCACTTATCGCAAATTTACAAGATCTCTGTACTGCATATTCTGGAGTAAATTTATCTTTAGTTTTCTTCTTCTTAACATCAATTAGTTGCACTGTTTTTGAACCATCTTTTAAAGCCTTTTCAACAGCACTAATATAAGCAGAGTTATTAACCCCAAGTCTTCTAAATTCAAGACCTTTGCTTTGTGCAATTGCGTTATATTTCTTAGCAGTTGCCAAAACACCTTCAACACCATGAGTTTTTACATTACACTCATTTTGCACATCCAATGAAGCAACATCTGGTGTACTTCCACTTCCACCAACACAACCACTAGTCATTAAAGCAATAGCTGTTGCAAATGTTATAGTATATAATTTGTTCATAATATTATCCTTTTATTTTCTAATATCTGGACCATCTACATTTAAATCATTTGACATATAAGTCATAAAATATAGAAGTTCTTTCATCTCATTACTAGTTACTGACGGAGGTACTTGACCTTCATCTTTAATACAACCTTGTACTCTTCTTTCAACTGTACCTAGTCCATCACCATTTACATTCTTTCCACCCCATTTTAATCTAAAAGCAGGCCAATGTGTAGTGTGCCCAAGTAGTTGAGAAAGATTTTCATTTCTAACTCTTGCACCTGCACCTTGAACATGACAAGAAGCACAAGAAAGTTTTAAATAACCTTTTTGAGAATAATAATACTCTTTACCTCTTTCATAAGCATCCGATGCAGCTTGTGAACTAATCTTAATATTTGTTTTCTTTCCAGCTTCTCTTGTTTGAAATACCATATATGCTTGAAGATGAGCCATTTTCCCTTTTTTCATATTAAAAGGTTTTTGCTTTCCTGCTGTTAAACATTCATTTATAGCAACACCTAAAGTTACAATCTCACCTCTTTTATCACTAAAATAAGGGTAGTCTCCACCTATTGTTACATCAGGAAAACATCCTTGTAAAACTTTACTACTTGTATATATCTCTTCACCTATATCAATATAGTCTTCATAAGGTGGCATCTCATTAATTTCATCATACTGCTCTTTCCCTTGAATTGACCATGCATAATTACCTATTGCAAAATCTTCAAATTTTACATTTTTTGGCATATTATTTTTCAACTCATCATCTGTTGAATATGGAAAAAATCTATTTCTATTTTTGTCTGGATCAGCAAACTTATCTTCAAAATATTTAATAAGTGCTTTTCTATCTTTTTCTGCTTGCACATTAAAACTTGAACCATACATTGCCGTACTTGCCAATGCAACTATTATAGAACTTTTTATTATCTTTGATAACATTTTATCTCCTTTATTTTTTTATATCAGTTGTAATTATTTAGCTTTACTTTTACTTGTATTTTTATTACCAAGTAAATCTACCCATGATATTACAATCTCATCACCTTTGTTACCTTTATATTTAAATTTTAAATATGGATTTTTAGAGAAGAATTGACTAGATGTCACTTCATATACTATTTTTCCAGAAACTTCTGCCTTTAAGTAAGTGATAAAATTTTGCTTCACTTTTAGTTTTTTAGCTTCAGCCCCACTATACATAGGATGTTTTGCTAGTGCCATTACTGTTACTATACCGTTCTTTGCTTTTGCTTTGATTCTTGTTTTCTTTGTTGCCATAATCATTTCCTTTTATCTAAATTATTTTTATATGTATTTATTAATTATAATGGGGGTTAAATCAACCTCCACATCCACCTTTAGTAACTTTTACAACTCTAGTAGCAGAATATAATTTTCCACCAGATTCTACAACAGCAGTAACTGTACCTGTTTGACCCATCTTGATTCTTAAAGAATAGTAAACAATACCATTTGCTGGAACATTAAATACAGCTACAGTAGCTTCAGGATTTGCATTTTGAAAAAGTGCAACAGTTTTAGCATTTAAGTCTGAACTGATTGTAATTGGCACAAGTGCACCATTTTCAGCAATATCTGGAGCTTTTAATTTAACTTTACCCTCTATTACAGTACTAGTACCATATAATTCTTTCATTGCTGAATTTATACCATTTAAACTACTAGCATCAACTTTCTTACCTTTTAATGGATTCATTAATGACCATGCTTTTGGTTTTGTATCTCTAAAGTTAACAGCACTTAAACTTGATGGGATAATAGCTGCAACAAATACACCTAAACCTATACTTATAAATTTTCTTCTATTCATTTTATTTCCTTTTATCTTTTGTCTATTTTCTACTAATCAATTGTTTTTAAATAAGCAACAACTGCATTTATCTCTGAATCACTCAACCAACCAGACTTCCCAAATGCAGGCATTTGAGATATAGGATTTGTTGTATATGGATCATATATCTTATCAAACAGTGCTTTTTCAGGCCAAGCTGAAAGATATTGTAGTTTTGGTCCAAGACTACCTGGTCCCATCTCTTTAATATCTGCTTTTCCATTTGCATCATGACATGCAACACAATTTCCAAGTTTTTTAGTCTTAAAGATTTTCTCACCTTTTTTAACTAATGCAGAATCTGCAAAACTTGAAGTTGAAATCAAACAACCAAATGCAATTGCAAGTGGTAAACTTCTTAATAACTTCATATTTAACTCCTTTTTATACTTGTTATTTCTAATTGTTTAAAGAACTTAGCTATTATAAAACTTACATTTATACAATATTTAAAATCTAAAAATAGTGAAAAAGAATCTTTAGATAATTTTCCAACAAAGAAATCATATAATAAAATATTATATTTGTCAAGTATTTAGTATAAGTTTTTATAATATTATAGAATTATAATATCAGCTAATAAGTGCCATAAATAAGGGTGATGTGACCAACGGTCATAAAAAAGTTAAGCAATAGTCTATAGGAATTAATAAATTGTAAGTAGTGTTTATTTTACTAATATAGTAACTTAATATTAAATTAAGATATTATCTATACTTATAGTAGATTATTATTTTTACTTATAATTGCAAATTGAGGTAGTAAATTTTATGGATAATAAAATGTTATATATCTACTAAAGACCTTACTTATGGTTTTAGTAGATATAAGTAAATAGAACTAACTATTCAGTAAGTTCAGTAAGAATATCTTTAATCATATTG
>CAYUNC010000069.1:0-7116 GCA_964445915.1 uncultured Arcobacter sp. | reverse complement strand
TGGTAGAACAAAAACATTTAGATTATATCAAATCTATTGTTGGTGATGAAAATCTTAGAAGTGATAAAGCTCACTTAATAGCATATTGTTATGATGCTACAAGAGATAGATTTGAGCCTGATGCTGTTGTATTTCCTAGAGACGAAGATGATGTAAGTAAAGTTTTAAAATATTGTAATGACAATCAAATTATAATAGTACCAAGAGGTGCAGGTAGTGGTTTTACTGGTGGTGCTTTACCTTCTAGAGGTGGTATTATATTATCTTTAGAAAGACATATGAATAAACTTATTGAAATTGATATGCAAAATATGGTTGCCGTTGTTCAACCTGGACTTGTAAATATGGATTTACAAAAAGCTGCTGAAGAGGTAGGATTGTTTTATCCACCTGATCCTGCTAGTGAAGAGTATTCTACTTTAGGTGGAAATGTTAGTGAAAATGCAGGTGGTATGAGAGCTGCAAAGTATGGGATAACAAAAGATTATGTTATGGCATTAAAAGCTGTTTTACCAAATGGTGATATTATTCGTGCTGGTAAAAAAACTATCAAAGATGTTGCAGGATATAATGTAGCTGGTATTTTAATTGCTAGTGAAGGTACTTTGGCAATTATCACTGAAATTACTTTAAAACTAATTACAAAACCAAAACATAAACAAACATATATGGGAATATTTCCTGATGTTAATAGTGCTATGAATGCTGTTTTTAAATCATTGGCAAGTGGAGCAAATCCTGTAGCTATGGAATTTCTAGATGCTTTAGTTATAAAAGCTTTAAAAGAAAAACTAAATGTTGATTTACCAAGTGATGCAGGTGCTATTTTAGTTGGTGATGTTGATGGGAATTTAACTGATGAAGTAAAGTTTCAACTAGATATATTAGAAAAAAGCTTTAAAGAAAATGGTGCAAGTGATTTTATCATAGCAAAAGATGATGCGCAATCAAAAGAGTTATGGTATGCTAGAAAAAATGCAAGTCCTGCTATTACAATATTTGGAACTAAGAAATTAAATGAAGATATTTCAGTGCCACGAAGTTGTTTACCAAAAGCTTTAGAAGAGATATATAAAATTGGAGATAAATACAATCTTCAAGTACCTTGTTTTGGTCATAGTGGAGATGGAAATATCCATGTAAATGTTATGGTAAAAGATAAAGATGATGAACAGCAAATGGCAAATGGTCATAAGGCAATTGAAGAGATTTTTCAGCTTGTTGTTGATATGGGAGGAACATTAAGTGGTGAACATGGAATAGGAACTGCAAAAGCTCCTTATATGAGTATCGCTTTCAATGAAGCAGAGATGAATCTTTTCAAAAGTATAAAAAAATCTTTTGACCCAAATAATATTTTAAATCCATTTAAGATGGGATTGTAGTATAGCTTGATAAATAATATTAAAAAGATTATAAACTTTTTTGATGATGATACTTTATATTATTCAGCTAGTTTAAGTTTTTTCACTATTTTTTCACTTCTTCCTATTTTGGCACTACTTATTGTTGTGGTTTCAAGTATGTCTGTTTTTGATAATTACTTAACAATGTTTACTTTCTATTTATTGGATGTATTAAATCCAATACATTCAGAAGATATTACAACTACTATATCAACCTTTTTATCAAATTCAAATGACTTAGGTTCTATTGGTATTTTTTATCTTTTATTTGTATTTACACTATTCTTTAATAACTACGAAGATATTGTAAATAAAATATTTCAAACAAAAAAAAGACCTATATATAAAATGTTTTTTATATATTTAACTTTCTTGTTTTTATTGCCTATGATGTTTGTATTATTTGTATTAACATCATCAGTTATTAAAGATGATATTTTACTTCAACTTGTAACATATTTATTTATGTGGGGTAGTTTTATCTATATTGTTATCATCTCTACAACAGCAAAGCTATCATACAAGATAACAGCACTTACATCATTTATCACTTTAGCTACACTTAGTCTTACTAAAACACTTTTTACATATTATATTTTATACAATACAACATATTCAACTATTTATGGTTCTTTTAGTGTATTGTTATTTTTCTTTTTGTGGATTTATATATCTTGGACTATATATTTATATGGTATAAAATTGACATATATACTAAATAAAAGATAATAACTTTTATTTAGCAGTTGTTTTCTTAGCAGGAGCTTTTTTAGCAGGTGTTTTCTTCGCAGGAGTCTTCTTCGCTGCTGTCTTTTTTACTGGTGCTTTTTTCTTAGCTGGAGCTTTTTTGGCAGGTGCTTTTTTTGCTCCACCTCTAGCCCCTCGAACAGGTTGATTTTTAATGATATCTTTTACTTCATCTATATTTAAAGCTTTTATATCTTGCTCATCTAATGTTTTTGGTAATTTAAAATTCTTTTTACCTTGCTTGATATAAGGACCATATCTACCTATTAGAAGTTGAATACCATCTTCAGGGAAATCTTTAAGCAATGCTTTTGCTTTTGCTTCTCGTGTCTCTTTAACAACAACTAATGCACGCTCTAATTCAATAACATATGGATTATCTTCTTTTAGACTAAAATATTCAGTTTTAATCTGAATATATGGACCAAATCTTCCAATATTTACTTTTACATCATCACCATTTTCATCAAGACCTAAAACTTTTGGTAGTTGAAGTAAAACTAAGGCTTCTTCTAAATTTATTCTATCAACACTTTGCCCTTTTGCCAATGAAGCAAACTTTGGTTTCATCTCTTTACCATTTTCATCTACATCATCTTTATGACCTAATTGTACAAATGCACCATATCTACCAGTTGTAGCAAATATTCTTTTATCTGTTTTTGGGTCATTTCCAAGTTCTCTTGCTTCTGCAAATTTTGCTCTTGGTGCATTTTCTTCTTTATCTTCAACATTTTTTACAAAGTTTCCATAAAAGTTCTGCATCACTGTTTCCCAAGCAATCTTACCTTCAGCTATCTCATCAAATTGCTCTTCAACTTTAGCAGTAAATCCAAGACTTAAAATATCTTCAAAATGTTCAACTAAAAAGTCATTTACAACTTCACCAATAGGTGCAGGTGCCAACTTTTTATCTTCTGTTTTCACAACATAATCTCTTGCTTGAATTGTAGAGATTGTTGGAGCATAAGTAGAAGGTCGCCCAATACCCTCTGCTTCCATTTTCTTAACTAAAGAAGCTTCAGTATAACGAGCTGGTGGCTTTGTAAAGTTTTGTTCTGTTGTAAGTTCTTCAAGTTCTAAAACTGCATCTTTTTTAACATTTGGTAAAAACTTTTCTGTATTATCAAGTGCAGCTTCAGGGTCATCACTACCTTCTGTATATGATTTCATAAATCCAGCAAATATTATTTTTGTACCTTTTGCTTGAAATTCATACTCTTTATTTTCGCCAGCTTCAATCTTATAAGTTGTATTTGCAACTATTGCTTGTGCCATTTGAGTAGCTATTGTTCTTTTCCAAATTAAACTATAAAGTCTAAATTGTGAGTGGTCTAAGTATTGCTGAACATCACTTGGTTTTAGGTGTAAATTTACAGGACGAATCGCTTCATGTGCTTCTTGTGCACCTTTTGCTTTTGACTTATAATGTCTAGCAGATGGTAAAGCATATTCACTTCCATATTCTTTTGTGATAACTTCTTTTGCCATATCAGTTGCTGTTTTTGACAAGTTTACACTATCTGTTCTCATATATGTAATTAAACCACCAGTATGATTAGGAATAGATACTCCACCTTCATAAAGTTGTTGAGCTACAATCATAGTTTGTTTTACACCAAAACCAGCTTTTCTACTTGCTTCTTGTTGTAAAGTTGAAGTTGTAAAAGGTGGTGCTGGGTTTCTTTTACTTTCTTTCTCTTCAATATTACTTAGAATATAATCAGCATTTTCACAAGAGTTTTGTATGATTGTAGCTTCTTTTTCATTTTTAACTTTTTTAGCTTTTCCATCAATCTTTGCTAATTCTGCTCTAAAGTCAGGATTTGTAAAATCTAATTTAATCTTCCAAAATTCTTCAGGATTAAAAGCTTTTATCTCTCTTTCTTTTTCAACAATTATTCTTACAGCAACACTTTGAACTCTTCCCGCACTTAATCCAAATCTAACTTTTTTCCAAAGTAGTGGAGATAATTTATATCCAACTGCTCTATCTAAAATTCTTCGTGCTTGTTGAGCATCAACTAAATTTTGGTCTACTTCTCGTGGATTATCTAATGCATCTAAAATTGCACCTTTTGTAATCTCATGAAATACTATTCTTTTTATAGGATTTTTTTCTATTTTTAATGCAGGAATAAGATGCCAAGCAATAGCTTCTCCTTCCCTATCCTCATCGGCCGCTAGGTAGATAACTGTATCTTTATTTATATGCTTTTTTAAATCACTTATAATTTTTGATTTATCTTTTGCAACCTGATATTTTGGTTTGAAATTATTTTCTGGATCAAATCCAAGTGAAGATTTTGGTAAATCTCTTACATGACCCATTGATGCCATAACTGTATAGTCAGACCCCAAAAATTTTGATATAGTTCTGGCTTTTGCTGGTGACTCGACGATAACAAGATTTTTCATTTTTTATCCTTATATACAAAAGCTATTATTTTTGAACGAAATAGTATCATAAAGTAGGTTAATTTGCTTTAAAATTAAGCTGTATTAATACTATTAGCTAAAAAGATTTATAACTTTATAACTTTAGCACCATATCCACCACTTCCAGTTAGTGCATCTTCATAACTAATTACACTTGGATGTTGGTCTAAAAATACTTTTACCGCATAAGCTAATTTCCCTGTACCTATTCCATGATACACAAGCACTTCATCAAATCCTGCTAATAAACTATCTGAGATAAATTTATCAAGATTTGCTGTTGCTTCTTCAGCTCTTTGTCCGTGTAAATCTAACTTTATATGCCCTGATTTTGGTTTTTGTACACTTACTTTTATACTATGTTTAGATATTTGTTTTGGTTTTGGGATATTTCCACTTCGTTTTAAATCTACTAATAAAACTTGTAATTTCATACCATCATCAGATTCAAACTGTGCTTTTTTACCTTTTACTGACAACAACACACCTTTTGTATTTCTATATTTTACTCTATCTCCAACTTTTAAATTAAGTGGCTCTTGATGTTGTTCTACACTAATATCTTTCATCTTTTTATGTGCTTCATTTAGAAGTTGATGAGCTTCTTTTGTTTTGTTTACTTTAATCGCTTTTCTAGCTTCACTTGTAGCATCTTTATACTCTTTGTGTAAGATATTCTTCTCATCTACGATTTGAGTATCTACAGTCTCTTTTTGCTCTTTTAATGACATATTTAATTTAGTATGTTCTACAATTTTTTCATCAAGAATCTTAATCTTCTCTTGATATTCTCGCTCTAAAATACTACTTCTTTCAATCAGCTCATTTAATCTATTTGTATCGTCACCAAAAACCTGCTTTGCTTCTTTTACAACATTTAAAGGGATTCCATATCTACTTGCTGTTTCAAAAGCATAACTTTGCCCGATAGTACCTTGCATAAATTCATAAGTTGGTTTTCTATTTTGCTCATCATATAACGCTGCGATTAATTCCACTTTTTCATTTTCAGCCATCAACGCAGCCAATCTTTTATGATGAGTAGTAATAATAATCTTAATATTTTTAGCAATAAGTTGTTCAATGATAACTTTAAATAACGACGCAGCTTCATCACTATCCGTACCAAGTTCTATCTCATCAACTCCAACTAGCACATTTTGTTTTCCAAATAATGCACTAAATTCAACCATACGACCAGCAAAAGTAGAGATATCATTTTTCACACTTTGAGGGTCATCTAAAACAGCATGAATACCTTTGAAACTTCCAATGATAGTTTTCTCATCATCACAATGATATGGAATAAGATATTTAGATAAAAATGTAGCACTCAAAATAGATTTAAGAAGCATAGTTTTACCACCAGCATTTACACCAGTAATCATAATCACACTTTTAGAAAAGTCAATATTTATAGCTTTTGCATTTGATAAAGCTGGATGTTTAAAGTCAATCAATCTTTGAGTTTTTGCATCTTTTTTTGGAAGTATAAAATTCTTATCATCACTTTTGGCAAAAAATATACGAGCTAAATAGTGGTCAAATCTATCAAATTCTTTATTAATAAATTTTAGAAACATAAGATTGTTTGCTAGAGTTGTAGAGTATTGTTTTGATAGATTATGAACTATCTCCTCTTTTAAGTTTTTAAACTCCTCTTGCTGTTGTTTTAAAGCAGATACACTATGAGGAACCACGAAGAAAAATCCAGCACTACTTCTATCTAAAACCTTAGCTTTAAGCACACCATTAAATCCAGACCGTACAAGTATGGCTTGTTCTCCATGAACTAAATGTATCTGATGATCTACTAAATAAAGTTGTAGATTTTTACTATTTACAGTGTTGTGAAGACTTTGTTTTATTTGTTGTTTTACATTATAAAGTTTTTCATTTACTCTGTCCAAGTCATCATTATAACCAGTCTTTATCTCACCTTTTTCATCAAAAACTTCAAAGATAGATTCAATCTCACTTGGGATAATAATCTTATCATTCCACTCACCTAATTTACCCTCAAAATCAAATCGCTTTAGATATAAAAAATAACCAACCATTTTAATAAATTCATACACCTCATAAAGTTTTAAATCACCTTTCTTTTGTAAGTACATCAAAGCATTATCAAGGTTGGTAACTTTAGGAAGTTCTTTTAAATTATATGAAGAAATTGCAGATATTAAATTGTGATGAATATTTATATCACCCTCTAATATTATAGATTTTTCTCTAGCAAATAAGTTTTGTAGAGTTGTTAAGTAATCTTCTAGGTCTAGTTTGTTTATTATATCTTTCATTGGTGGTATTATAGCATTAACATTCTGTATTATTGGAAAAAGTATTTTATATATTACTTATGATAAAATATAATTAAACTAATATCACGGAGTAGAAATGTACTTTATTAAATATATTTTATTATCTATACTATTTACAGTAACATTAGTAGCAAATACAAATCTTAACTTAACTAAGCAAGAGAAAGAGTATATAAAGAATAATCCTATTATAAAAGTACATA
>CAYUNC010000068.1:0-7368 GCA_964445915.1 uncultured Arcobacter sp. | reverse complement strand
AGTGACCAACATAGAGGTTGGTTCCAATCTTCACTTTTAACATCTTTTGCTTCAAGTGAAATAGCTCCTTATAAAAATATCTTAACTCACGGTTTCACTGTTGATGCTAAGGGTGAGAAGATGTCAAAATCAAAAGGTAATGTTGTAGCTCCTGAAAAAGTTATCAACCAATATGGTTCTGAGATTTTAAGACTTTGGGTTGCTATGAGTGATTATCAAAGTGATTTAAAAATAAGTGATGAGATTTTAAAACAAATGGGTGAGCAGTATAGAAAGATTAGAAATACTTTAAGATTTTTACTTTCAAATATCAATGATTTAGAAACTATAGTTCCTGTTGAGAAAATGGGAACTATGGATAAGTGGATTGTTGCTCGTGCAAAGACTGTATTTGATGGTATTGATTCAGATTTTAAAGAGTATGAATATTCAAGAGGTCTTAATAAACTAAATAACTTTTTAGTAGCTGATTTATCAAATATCTATCTTGATATTTGTAAAGATAAATTATATTGTGATGGAAAAGATAGTATTGAAAGAAGAGCTAGTCAAAGTGCTATGGCGATGATTGCAAAAGCATTAATTGGAACTTTATCTCCAATTTTAACTTATACTATGAATGAATTATTAGCATTTGCTCCAGAAGTTATCACTGATGGAACTACAGATATTTTTGATTATGCGAAATATAAAATGCCAGCAGTGACATTTGATATAAATGAAGAGTATATTTTAGAAGCAAAAGAAAAATTCAATGAAAGTATTGAAGGTCTTAAAAAAGACAAAACTATCAAATCAACTTTAGAATTAGTTATCTATACAAATTCTAAAGAGTTTGATAAGCTTACTTCTACTGAAGCTGAAGATTGGTTTGTAGTTTCAAAAGTTATTCATCATACTGAAGATGATAAATTAGCTTCATTTGAAATCAATGGAGATGTTTTTGAAGTTTATAATGCGATGAAAGCAAAATGTCCAAGATGTTGGAAATATAGAGCTAAAGATGAAGAATCTTTATGTGAAAGATGTGAGAGTGTAGTTAACTAATGACTGAACCAGTAACTTTAACATTTATATTCCAAACAATTGGTGTGATATTAGCTTTCACAGCACTTGGGGTAGTTTTAGTTTTAAAAAATAAAAGAGTTAATAACTCAAATACAATCAACGAATAAAAGAGGAAAATAAAATGAGTATGCCATTTACAGATGAAGATTTACAAGAGCCAGTAGCCAAACTTATAAAAGATAAAATAGCCCCTATGATGGCACAAGATGGTGGAGCAATAGAACTTATGCAAATCAAAGATGGACGAGTATTCGTACAACTAAAAGGTGCATGTAATGGTTGTGCAGCTAGTGGAAGTACTTTAAAATTTATTGTTGAGAAGAATTTAAAAGAATTTATTCACCCAGATATTAGTGTGGTAAATGTATTACCTGGTATGGAGGATGAGATATTAAATGCATAATATAGAAGAAACATTAACTCAAGCACATACACTTTTTAGTGACCACCAATATGATAAAGCATTATTTTTATATGCACAAGTTTTATCACTAGACCCTACAAATAAAACATATCAAGTATATTGTATTTTTTGTGATATTGGTAGTGAAAATCCTGAAAAGGGACAGTCGTTATTTGATTTTTTTACTGTTGCTCAAGATAAATATAAAGAACATGCAGTTAAAGAAGTATCTAAAATTATAGAAGCTTATGATGGTGATATTGAGCAACTTATGACACTATTAAAAACATTTTCAAATCAAAATGTTGAAGCACTAGATGCTATAAACTATAAAGATTTTGAAGATTTAGTAGATCAAAGAGGTTCTTTTAAAATTGCATTTCAAGATATAATGTTCAGTACAAAAGTTGCTATCTCATCAAAAGAGGAGTTTTATAACTTTGTAGGGCAACTTATAGACAATAACTTTGAAACTACTGCTTATCATTATTTAGATGGATTTAATGATTATTTTAAATATGACCAACAAGTTGTAAAACTATATGATAGACTAGGAAATAAACCAATTGATACTAACGCTAAATAATAAAATATTTACTGATAATTCAGCAGAGGTAAACGATAAAACAATATTTGTTATCTCTAAACATAATGAAAAGTTTATAGATGATGCCAAAAAAAATGGCTGTACTGAATTTTTAACTTCAAGAGAATTAAAAGGTCAGTTTGATTTTAGTGGTATTAAAATAGTTGGAATTACTGGAACAAATGGAAAAACTACAACAGCAGGGGCTATGTATTCTTTCCTTTTAGATTTGGGATATAAAGTTGCTTTACAAGGTACTCGCGGATTTTTTATAAATGAAAAAAAAGAGGAAAATTATACTTTAACTACACCAGTTCAGTTAGGTAATTTTGAAAATATTCAAAAAGCTTGTGAAGCTGGTTGTGAATTTTTTATTATGGAAGTTAGTTCACACTCTATAGAACAAAATAGAATTGAGGGTTTAGATTTTGCATTAAAAATGCATACAAATATAACTCAAGACCATTTGGATTATCATAAAACTATTACTGAATATATAAAAGTAAAAAATTCTTTTTTTGCAGATGATACACCAAAACTTATAAATAAAGATGATAAAAATATAAAATTCAAAATGAAAAATGCTTACTCATATAGTTTAGACCATGGGGCAACATATAAAGTGATTGCTTTTACTTTAAAAAATGGAATCACTTGTGCAATACAGCATTTTGGCAAGATTGTTAATTTTTCATCATCTATGATGGGTATGTTCAATGTTTACAATCTTACAGCAGCTGTTTCAGCGGTACATATATTGACAGGAAAACCTTTGCAAGAGATTTGTGATGTAGTTGATAATTTCGCAGGAGTAAGTGGTCGTATGGAGATTGTAGATACCAATCCACTTATTATTGTTGATTTTGCACATACTCCAGATGGTATGAAGCAAGTTTTTAACTCATTTATGGACAATGACATTATAGTTGTTTTTGGAGCAGGTGGTAATAGGGAAAAAGAGAAGCGACCAATGATGGGTATGTTAGCAGAAGAACATGCAAAATATATTTATATTACAGCAGATAATCCTAGATTTGAAGACCCACAAGCAATAGCGGATGATATAATCGTAGGGATAAAAGATAAGGATAAGCTACATTTGGACTTAAACAGAAAATCAGCTATAAAAAAAGCAATATTAAAAACAAAAGAATTTGACAATCCCGTACTCTTGATTTTAGGAAAAGGTGATGAAGAGTATCAAATTATATATGACCATAAAATGCCTTTTAATGACAAGAAAGTAATCGAAAGTATAGGCAAACTTTAAGCATATTTTTTATATAATTTATCCAATTTCAGATGATTATAAAAAGGGTTCACATGTTAAAAAATGTCACTATAAAACTAAAGCTATTAATTCTAGTAGGTCTTACTACTATTGGTTTCTTAATATTATTTGTATTAATCAATACAAATATGAATATATTAAAAACAGAATATGAAAAAAGTAAAACTATCAATGAAGAGATTACTGCACTAAAATCAATTTTAATTGGTGGTTTGCTTGTAAATTCAGCAACCAATGTATATATTCTTGATAATACAAAAACAAAGCCACTTGATACAATAAAGAATGGTACTAAAAAGGTAGTTGAGTATGGTCAAAAATTTAAAAATATAAATAAGTATATTCAAGACTTTGAAAAAACTTCAAATGCTATTTATAAAAAAGCTACGACTAAAAATATGCTTGAAATCCAAGATAGTAAAAGACTACTTAAGCCTTGGCGTACACTAAAATTAAAAGTTATGAAATTATCAAAACAATTGATAGTAGAAAATGAAAAAGCACAAACTAAATTTTATGCTACTTTAAAATCTACAATTACAACAATCGGAATTATAGTTGCTGCTATATTATTTATTTATATGGTTATCGCAACAATTATAGGTAGAACTATTTTAAATGCTTTAAATATATTACACGAAAGTATTAAAGGCTTGTCATCAAATACAGATGCAAGTTCAAGAGTTGACTTACATACAAAAGAAGAGATAGGTGCTATTGCTAAAGACTTAAATATATATTTACAGTCAATTGAAGATGGTATAAATGAAGATATGAAGTTTATTGATGATGCTCAAACTGTTATGGATAGATTGGGACATGGATGGTTTTCGCAACATATTGAATATAGCACTTCAAATCCAGCATTAATCAAACTTAAAGCAACGATAAATGGAGCATTGGTAAATTTAAAAGATAGATTTATTATGGTAAATAATTTATTGGAAGAATATACAAATAATAACTATATGAATAAATTAGTTCTTAATGGTATTGAATCAGGCGGTGTTTTTGAACATCTAGTTACAGATATAAATAAACTACAAGAGACTATTACAAGTATGTTGCTAGAAAATAAGCAAAATGGTATAATTCTTGATGAAAGTAGTAATGTTTTACTTAAAAATGTTGATACTTTAAATGTAAATTCAAATCAAGCAGCAGCATCACTTGAAGAAACGGCAGCAGCATTAGAAGAGATTACAGGTAATATTTCTCACAATACAGAAAGTATAGTTAAAATGTCAGAATATGCTGCATTAGTTACAAGTTCTTCATCAGAAGGACAAGTGCTAGCAACTCAAACAACTAAATCTATGGAAGAGATAAATACAGAAGTAAGTGCAATTAGTGATGCAATTTCAGTAATTGATCAGATTGCATTTCAAACAAATATTCTTTCACTAAATGCAGCAGTTGAAGCAGCAACAGCAGGTGAAGCAGGAAAAGGTTTTGCAGTAGTTGCACAAGAGGTTAGAAATCTAGCATCAAGATCAGCAGAAGCAGCAAATGAGATAAAAGCTTTAGTTGAAAATGCAAATATAAAAGCAAATAATGGTAAAGCTATTGCTGACAAAATGACACTAGGATATACTCAATTAAATGATAATATTACTAAAACACTAGAGTTGATTTCAGATGTTGAATCTGCTTCAAAAGAGCAACTGTCAGGAATAGAACAAATAAATAATGCAGTAGCTCAATTGGACCAACAAACACAAGAAAATGCAACTATAGCATCAGATACTCATGATGTAGCAGTTCAAACAGACGATATAGCAAAACTTATAATACAAAGTGCTAATGAAAAAGAGTTTGAAGGAAAGAATTCAATTGAAAAAAATCAGCCTTCTAAAGTAAAGAAGAAAATGAATTCTAAAATTGAAAGACCTATAGCCAAACCTGTAGCTAAACCACCAGTTAAAGCTAAAATAAAATCAGCAGAAGTAAAAAAAACTACAAATACAATAGTAGCAAATGAGTCTTCTGATGAATGGGAAAGTTTTTAATTTCCCATCTAAAAATTAAATTTTATATAACTTTAATCTATCTTAGATAAAATTTAAAAAAATTAAAATACAACAAGGAACAACAATGGAAATGTCAGCTATGCCACAACCAACTTTTTATATCTTTAAATGTGAACAATCTTCACCTCCAGGTATGCCAAAACCATCATGTGTAAGTGAACAAACTAGAGATTTATTTAATCATCTGTCGCAAAGACTTATGGAAAAAGGACTTATGGGTCCAGTTCAGCCAATTAGGACAAGTTGTCTGGGTCGTTGTCAAATGGGTCCAGTTATGATTATGGAGCCTGGACATCATATGTATGTTCAGTTAAACAAAGAAAAACTTGATAGAATTATTGATGAACATATTATTGGTGGTAAGCCAGTAGATGAATATATTATCCCTGAAGAATTTTGGGGTGAAGCTCAAAAGCTGTAGGAATAATAATGACATTTGATATGCTTTATAGTAAAATTCACAGAGCAACAGTTAGTGATGCTAATTTAAACTATGTGGGTTCTATTACAATAGATGAAGACTTACTAGATGCTTCTGCTCTAAGAGTAGGGCAGAAAGTTGAAATTGTAAATGTAAATAATGGAGAAAGATTTTCTACATATACCATTAAAGGCAAAAGAGGCTCTAAAGATATGTGTCTTAATGGCGCAGCTGCTAGAAAAGTAGAAATAGGTGATAAGATTATTGTTATTGCTTATGCTTCATATTCTCAAGAAGAGTTAGAAACTTATAAACCAATTGTAGTTCATGTGGATGACAACAATGATATTGTAGAGATTACAAATGAATTAATAGGAAGTGATAGCTAATGTTTGATGGAATTGATTTAAGTAAAATAAACCTAAATGAGATGATGGGACAAGTTCAAGAGATGGCTGAACAAGCTAAAGTAAATGGTGAGAACCAAGTATTTTCTTCTAAAGTTGGTGGAGGTATGATTGAATTATCTATTAACGGAAATAGTGAAGTTATTGATTTGCAAATTGATAATAGTTTACTTGAAGATAAAGATTCTTTACAAATATTATTAATCAGTGCTATGAATGATGTAATCAAACAAAGTGATGATAATAAAAAATCAATGGCAATGAATATGATGGGTGGGGTAAATCCATTTGCAAAATAACAATCTATTTCATCAGTTTGAAGAATATCTAAACGCAAACCTTCCAGTTTCAAAATCTTTTCATCCAAAGTTTGAAATTGCATTGCAAGATATGCTTCAAGCTGGGGGGAAAAGATTTCGTCCAATGTTGGTGTTGTCTATTGTAGAAACATTTCAACCACTTTTAGTAAAAAACTCTTTACCAGTAGCTCTTGCAATAGAATTTCTTCATACTTATTCTTTAATACATGATGATTTACCATCTATGGATAATGCAAGTTTAAGAAGAGGGCATCCAACACTACACACATCTTTTGATGAAGTTACTGCTATATTGGTTGGCGATGCTTTAAATACACATAGTTTCAATCTTCTAGCAAATGCACCTTTATCAAATGATATAAAAATAGAACTTATCAAAACTTTAAGTTGTGATGGTGGAATTGATGGTATGATTATTGGACAAGCTATTGATTGTTATTTTGAGAATAAAGTTTTAGAACTTAATCAATTGGAATTTTTACATATTCATAAAACAGCAAAGCTTATTGCTGGAAGTTTAAAAATGGGTGCAATTATAAGTGGATTATCTATAGAAGAACAAGATAAATTTTATAACTTTGGTATTGATATAGGATTATTATTTCAAATTCAAGATGATATAATAGATGAAACTGCTACAGATGAAGAAGCAGGAAAAACAACTGCAAATGATGAAGCAAAGAATTCATTTGTAAACTTACTAGGCCTTGATGGTGCTATTAATAGTGCTAATGACTTAGCCAAAAAGTGCGAAATAACACTAAAAACACTTGACTCTAATAAAACTCTTGAAGAGTTACTACTTAAATATTTATATAGACATAAATAATACATTAATACAT
>CAYUNC010000067.1:0-7376 GCA_964445915.1 uncultured Arcobacter sp. | reverse complement strand
GTTTTAGGTATGTGTATATTTAATATCGGTCTTACTTATGGTTTATCTGCATTAGGTGCACAAGCTGGTGGAATGATTCCTGCTGCATTTAGTGATATTACTGTAAATGGTCAACCTATTACACAACTTTATCCTGAAGCTATGGGAATTGCAATTGCAATTGCTTTTGCTTGGGTATTAGGATTTGGTGCTACATTGGCTGAACCTGCTCTTGGAGCATTAGGTGCAACTGTTGAAGATTTAACAAATGGTGTATTTAAGAAAAAAGCTTTAATTTATGCTGTAAGTGTTGGTGTTGGTACTGGTATTGCTGTAGGAATTGCAAAAATTATTTTTGATATTCCTTTAGGATACTTATTATTACCTGCTTACGCAATTGCTGTATCATTAACATACTTTTCAAGTGAAGAGTTTGTAAATATTGCTTGGGATAGTGCTGGTGTAACAACTGGACCTATTACTGTACCACTTATACTTGCTATGGGTCTTGGTATAGCACTTGCAACAAGCGCAACAGATGGTTTTGGTATTTTATCAATGGCATCAATCGGACCAATTATTTCTGTACAACTTACAGGACTTTATATGAATATGAAACAAAAACAACAAGCACAAGAGGAGACAAACTAATGGCACAAAAAAGACAAATCACAATATTAACAGATGCAAATTTAATTACTTGTATAGTACAAAAAGGTGAAGCAGACGCTATCACTAAAGCAGCATACGCAGCTGGAGCACAAGGTGCTACAACTTACTATGCTCAAGGTAGTGGAGTTAGAGAAAAATTAGGACTTTATGGAGTTGCAGTTGAAGCTGAAAAAGAGGTAATCAATATTATTGTATCTCAAGAGCAAACACCAAGAGTATTTGATGCTATGTATTTAGCAGGAAAACTTGACACTCCAGGTAAAGGTTTCATTTATGTATCATCTTTAGAAAAAGCTGGTACTTATATTCCACCTGCATTATTAGAGAAGTTGGCATAAGTTATGCAAACAATCAGCAGAGTAATAACTTGTGTTACACCTAATGAAACATTAGGCGTAATGCACGAGTTAGAAGATAAAGGGATATTTACTTCAAATACGACTGTAAATAGAGGGACTAGTCCTTCTGATTCTGAAGATATTGCTATTAGAGTTTTAACTGTAGTAGTAACTGAAGAACAAGCTACAGAAATATTTGAATTTTTATATGATAAGTTCGAGATGAATAATCCACATAGTGGTTTAATCTATCAGCAAAAGTTAGAAAATATGACTGAATATAGAATGCCAACAGAAGAAGAATTAAAAAACTATTAATATTCTAAGTTGAATTAAAAAAGGGGTAGCTGATTTAGCTACCCCTTTTTGCATTGATACTAACTATTAATATAGTCCGTATCTTTGACCATCTTTCATTTTATATAATACTCTAAAGTTATCATCTAAATCATAGAATACTTTAAAAGCTCCACCATCTTCTTTTAACTCATTTAAAGCATCTTCAATCTCCATTGGCTTATAAGAGTTTAATCTCATAGGAACAATCTCTGAATCTAATTTTTCTAGCTCGGCAGCTATACTATCTTCCTCTTCACCAATAGCAACTTCTGTTAGCTTTGTATTACTGTGAGATTTGATTTTATCTGCATGTCGTCTTAGAATCTTATTTACTCTATCTGTAGCAATATCAATTGCAGTATGTAAATCTTTATCTCTTTGTTTTACAACAACAGTATCTTGATGTGCAATATTTAAAAGATATTCAAATGTTATTACATTTTTACCATTCTTTTGTTCTTGAGATATTATTGCATTTACTGATATAATATCTAAGTTATATTTACCAAAAGTATCAATTGTAGTTTCAATGTGATTCTTTAAATCATCTGTTAGTGTTATATGTCTTCCGACAATACTTGTATTCATAGGGGACTCCTTGAAAATATTTTAAAGATAAAAAAATTATCTTTGTATAATAATTGTATCACAAGGATATAAAAGTTTCCTGAAAAATCGTGAGTAGTGGTTTAAGCTATTATTTCTCGATTTCCTTTAGCATTAGGACTTGATAATATACCTGTCATCTCAAGTTGTTCTATAATAGTAGCTGAACGATTATAACCTATTCGTAGTTTTCTTTGAAGATAACTAATAGAACTCTTCTTATCTTCTATAACAATTCTTTTGGCCTCTTCATAAAGTTCATCAACTTCGCCTACATCAGCTGTTGTTTTACCTGTAAAACCTTCTTCAACTTGCTCTTTTACAATAGAATTATCATAATTAACATCTCTTTGGTCTTTTAAGAAATCGACTACTTTATCTATTTCATCTTCTGTTGTCCAAGGAGCATGGATACGAACTAATCCACTCATACCAGGAGGAGTAAATAATAAATCTCCACGACCTAATAAAGATTCAGCACCCATAGCATCAAGAATAATTTTACTATCAATTTTTTGACCAACTTTATAACTAATACGACTTGGTAAATTTGCTTTAATTAAACCAGTAACAACATCAACACTTGGTCTTTGAGTTGCTACAATTAAGTGAATACCACATGCTCTAGCTTTTTGTGCAATTCTAGCAATACTTATCTCAACTTCTTTACCACTTGTCATCATAAGGTCTGCTAACTCATCAATAACTATAACAATATAAGGCATCTTATCAAAGTCTGAAGTTTTAGATTTTTCATTATAGTTTTCAATATTCTTTGTACGACTTTGAGCCATCATCATATATCTTTTTTCCATCTCAGCAACCATAGAAGCTAACGCATTAATAGCTTCCATAGGCTTAGTAATAACTGGAGTTAAAAGATGTGGAATATCATTGTACATAGAAAATTCAAGCATCTTAGGGTCAATCATAATCATTTTTAAATCATCTGGTGAGTTTTTATATAAAAGTGATAAAATCATACCATTTATACCAACACTCTTACCACTACCAGTAGTCCCAGCAATAAGTAAATGTGGAAGTTTTTTAAGGTCAGTTACAAAAGGTTGCCCAACTATATCTTTACCTAAAATTATAGTAAGTGGAGATGATGAAGCTTGAAATAATTCACTTTCTAAAATCTCTCTCATATAAATAGTATCAAAATTCTCATTTGGCACTTCAATACCAACTACATCTTTTCCTGGAATTGGTGCTTGTATTCGTATAGTTTGAGCTTTTAATGCCATAGCAAGGTCATCTTGTAAATTTAATATCTTAGATACTTTTACATTTGGTGCAGGTTTAAATTCAAATGTTGTAACAATAGGTCCTGTGTATGTTCGTACAACATCTCCATCTATTTTAAACATAGCAAGTTTTTCAAGTAAATCTTTTATTTTTTGGTCAATAACAGATTCGTTTACTTTATTTTTTATTTGTTTTGCTGGTTTTGCAAAAAAGTCAGTATGTGGTAATTCAAAATCTTTTGGTTTTTCTATTACTTCTGTATCAAGCTCTTCTAATAATTGCTTATTTTCTTCTAACTCTTCAACTATTATAGAAGATACCTCTTCAACTATAGGGGTAACACCATCAAAAATATCTTGTGTTACATTTTCAACTTCACCTAATCTACTATTTTCCATCATATTTTCTAAAGGATGTGGCTCATCATCTTTTGCTGAAATATCTTCAAATATAATCTCAGCAGTATCACCTTCCTCTTTAACAATAACTTTTTGTTCTATAGGTGGTAGCTCTTTTATTTTAGGTTTATTAGTGATTAGTTTTTTCTTTTTTGGTATGCTTTGTGCTGACCTTTTGTTTAGATTTTCTTTAATATTTGATATTATATTAGCAGTATCAATATCTTCTAAAAATACATAAAAAGATATACTCATACCAATAATAACAAATAACCATAACCCAGCTAATCCTATAAATGGAGATAGACTATTAACTATAATATTTCCAATTTGTCCTGATAAATCACCTTCAACAATTAATGACTGAGCAATAATAGCAGTAAGAAATAAAAATACAGAAGTGATAGACTTTTCAGGAACTTTTGTCATAACTGAAAAGTTTAATTTATATAATGGATATAGCATTACTAATAAATAGATGTATGATATATATCCAATATACTCATTTGAATATTGAGCAAATAGTGTTCCTATTGTTCCAACTAATTGTGGATTTGGTACAAATGTAGCAAATGTAAAAAATACTATAATAAATGTGAAAATAATTGATGATATTTTAATAAGTATAACTGATCCTTTTTATTTCAATAATCTTGCGATTTTACCTTGTAGCTTTAACCAAGTCCTATGTTCCATCAAAGGGAAACCTGCCCATTGTTTTTTTGGTTCTTTAATAGACTTTGTAACACCACTTTTTGCAGATATAGTTGTAAATGGTGCAATTTCAAGATGACCAGCTACTCCACTTTGAGCACCAACAACTACATAATCATTTAAAATAGAAGAACCAGCAAAACCACATTGACCAGTAATAATACAACCATTTCCAATGATACAATTATGTGCAATATGAACTAAGTTATCAATTCTTGCACCAGCTTTAATATGTGTAGATTTAAATGCTGCTCTATCTATTGATGTATTTGAACCAATCTCTACATCATCTTCAATGATAACATTTCCATTTTGGTATATTTTTATATATTTACCATCTTTAGTTGGAGCAAAACCAAATCCATCACTTCCAATAACAGTTCCAGCATGAATGATACAATCTGAACCCACAGTACAATCTCTATAAATAGTAACATTAGGATATATGATAGTATTAGAACCAATAGTTACATTGTCACCTATAAAAGCACCAGACATAATAGTACAGTTATCGCCAATAGTTGAATTAAATCCAATAGAAGTATTATCCATAATTTGACAATCTTGCCCAATACTTGGCTTTTCGCCAGTAGTTTCAACAGTATTTTGTGCAAAATTCTTACTTATTTTTGCTAAAGCTACATAAGGCTCATCACAAACTAAAGCTACTGTACCTTTTGGCACTTCATCTTTAAACTCTTCAGTTATTAAAACAGCACCAGCTTTTGTATCTTTTAAATCACTAAGATATTTTTTATTTTCCAAAAAAGATATTTCATTTTTTGTAGCATCTTTTAAACTATTTAATCCTGTAATTGAAAGCTCATTTGATAATGTAATATTTAATTGAGTAGCAATATCTTGTAGCTTAATATTAAATTTAGTCATTTGTAAGTTTGCACCTTTTGTTCTTATTAATACGCCATTATAACTAAAAAATAATTAGTTTTAATATAGAAGATGGTTTATGTTATAATTCTTAAAAATTATAATAAAAAACCAAAGGAAAAACTGTCAATATGAAACAGATTTTAATAACAAATGATGATGGATTTGATGCCGTTGGCTTAAAATTTCTGGTTGAAGCATTAAGACCATTAGCTCAAATTACAGTAGTTGCTCCAGCTTCAAATAAATCTGCATGTGCTCATAGTATGACGCTTATAAATCCACTAAGATTTCGTAGCGTTGATGATGATTGGTATAAATTAGAAGATGGTACTCCTACTGATTGTGTATTTTTAGCACTTCACAATATTTATCCTGAGGGGACACTTCCTGACTTGGTAATTAGTGGGATTAATATTGGCTCAAATATGGGTGAAGATATAACATATAGTGGTACAGCAGCAGGTGCGATGGAAGCTGTTTTACAAAATGTACCTGCTATTGCAATTAGTCAAGTTTATAATAACTTGCACGAATCTCAGCCAAAAGAAGATTGGGATTTTAAACTTGCTTGTGATGTAATAGTTGATTTAACAAAGAAGATTTTTGAAGGTAGTTTCCCTTTAGGAAAAAGAAAGTTCTTAAATATAAATGTTCCTCAAATATCTCCAAAAGAGTGTAATGGTATTAAAATTACAAAAATGGGATATCGAGTTTTTGGAAATGATTCACATAGATACCACGACCCAAAAGGTAGTGAGTTTTTTTGGATTGGATTACACCCTTTGATTTGGGAAGAGAGTGAAAAGAAAGATTGTGATTTTGAAGCTATTAAAGATAATTGTGTTTCGATCACACCAATTCAATTAGATATGACAAGTTATGATGATATTAAATTGATGGAAGAGTGGATTTAAGAATTTTCTTTTTTTTATTAATACAAAAAACCGAATAAATAAAGTGGTATTTTATTATTAAATCCCACCTCAATATTATCAGCTACTATAAAACTATTTTCTATATCTTTAATCTGAGTATAACCCTTATCTTTACCACCAACTTCAATATAGTATTTATCATCTATTAAAAAATCACCTTTATTTGGTACAGTTATATTATGTACAAATCCAAGTTGATTGGCAAAATATGTTTCTCTCATAGTACCTATATTTTGATTGTCACAATAACTATAGCTTAAGTTTGTATTGTTTAGATATATTTTATCAGGCTTTAAAAATATATTATCACCTTTTGTTTTTGACCTTAATATATTGAATATTTTACCACGATTTAGGTATTCCATATATTGATATAGTGTATCTCTATCTACACCAATTTTTCCACTTAGTTCTTTAATATTTAATTTAAAGGGTTTAGACTCACATATATATTTTGTAAGTTTCTTTAAATTTATAATTTTCTCATATCTTATGCTAAAAACAGAAGGTATATCTACTTCTATTACTGTATTTATTGTTTCGTTTAATTTAATATTGTAAGTGTCTTGATTTTGGAAATAAAATGGATAAAATCCATATTGTAAATACTCTTTCCAAAATTCAAGAGGCTTAATATCCTTGAAATCTTTATGTACAATATCAAGGTGATTTTCTAAAATATCTTCAAGAGTATATGACGGTAGTTTTATATCAAGTTTTATCTCTAAAAACTCTCTATAAGACAATCCATTGATTCTATATAAAACTGCTCTACGGCTTAAATCACCTCTTGAGTGTTCTAAATTTATCGCTGATGAGCCTGAAAATATTACTTTTAAATCATACATATCATATATTTGTTTTAACTCAATCTCAAAATCTTTATATTTATGTATCTCATCAATTGCTAAAACCAAACCACCTAAAGATGAAAATTCACCTGCAATCTCCAATAATGATATACCAGATATATTTAGATTATCCACACTTAAATACAGTTTTTTTTGAATTGGAATATCAAGTTCATTTAGGTATTGTAATATATAAGTAGTCTTACCAACACCCCTTGCACCAATGATACCTATTAGTTTATCATTGTGATTTATAATTTGCCACATATATCTTTTATATGTTTGTTTTTGGTTGTTTAAATATTGTATGAAATTTTTATGTAATTGTTCTATCATAATATTACCTTAAAATACTTTTTATTTATTATATCATAAATTGGGTTGTATTCCAAATATTTGTAT
>CAYUNC010000066.1:0-7534 GCA_964445915.1 uncultured Arcobacter sp. | reverse complement strand
TATATTCTGCAAGAGGATTTAGAGTATATCTATACAGCTCTTCTTTTGTTCTATTATAAGATATAGGGTTAAAATCCCCACCTTCACCACCAGTCATATTAACACTATGACAAGTTTTACAATGTATATCATATACAACTTTTCCATTTTCAATATCGGCATATATATTTGTAGCTAATAGTAATATTGATACTTTTATAAATAATTTTTTCATTTAGTTTTCCATTTATTTTAATTAATTTAAGTTTAGCACAATGATAATAAAATTTTAGATACAATAATTATAGAATATAGGAGAAATACAATATGCCAAAGATTATGACATCAAATCAAACTAATACAGTAAATCAAACTATAAATACAAGACAAAATAACAATGAAAAATTTGTAATACCAAAATTAAATCAACTAGACCCAAGCTTGATAGATAAAACAATCACATTTCAAGATACACAAAATAGAACATACGATGAACTTAAATCTTTTTATGGCTCACAAGAAACTCAACAAAATATTAGAAACTCATATCTTTCAACAATGTTTAGTAGTGATTTAAATATGTCATCAACATTATTCAATCAAGTAAATGATATGACTGAAGCTCAAGGTACAAATTATTTGGCAAATTTATTTACTCATAAAAATATATCTTTAAATACGCAAAATAATTCAGCCCAAAAAGGGGTATTGTTGCGTCAAAGTATTCTTAATATGATAGATGATAAAGATATGAAAGCCACTCAAGAAAAACTAGAAAAAGAGTTTAATAATACTATGCAAAGATTTGATATTATGGATCATATGAACTCTATGTTGGATTTTGGAAAGAGTGAAAAAGAAAAATATAAAGATTCAGAATATGGTTTTTTATACAATGATTTTTATAGTCAATACTCTACATTGATTGAGGAATATAAACAAACTAAACAGATGAGCGTTAATATTATTAAACAATATTAACTATTATTGCTGTAATATTACTAAATAATATAAAATTCATAAAAAATTAACGCCATTTCATTTTCATTTCATTTTCAGTTATTATAATTACACACGAAATTTAATAATACATAAAAAATAGTAAGAGATGCAACTCTTACCTCCTTGTATCCAAAAAGGGTTAGAACAAAAAGTTCTGACCCTTTTTTATTGTCTTAAAATCCTATTCTAAACTACCGTATAAAAACAAAACAATATAGTAAGATATATATGTTATAATGCATAAAATGTAAGCGTTGATATTAATATATAAAATATCAATCAAGGATAAAGATAAATGATAAAAATAGCACTTGTAGGGCAACCAAACGTTGGAAAAAGTTCACTGTTTAATAGGTTGGCTAAAAAAAGAGTAGCAATTGTTAGCGATGTTTCTGGTACTACTAGAGATATAAGAAGACGAGAGATAAAGATAAACGATAGAGAAGCTATGATGCTAGATACTGGTGGAATTAGTAAGTCAAAAGATGAAGTTATGGAAGATGGTAGTGAGTTTAAAATTTTTACAAATGTAAAAAGAAAAGCTATTGAAACTGCTAGGGAATCTGATATTATATTATTTATGGTTGATGGTAAAAGAATACCAGATGATGATGATAAAGCATTGTTTTATGAACTTCAAGCACTTGGTAAAAAGTTAGCATTAGTTATAAATAAAATTGATAATGATAGTGAAAAAGAGAGACTTTGGGATTTTTATAGTTTTGGAGTAAATGAAGAAGATATGTTTGGAATGTCAGTATCTCACAATCGTGGAACTAAAAGATTGTTTGAGTGGCTTTATGACCAATTACCTCCTGCAATAGAAGAAACTCAAGAAGAATTAGACCAAGCAAATGAAGATGATTTTTCTGATTTAGATGAGAAACAAGAGAAAAAATATAGAGTTCTTGAAAATGGTTATAGTAGTAGTGAAGAGGTATTAGAAGTTGATGAAGATTCTAAAGAAAGAGTAGTTGACAATCATATAAGAATAGCAATTATTGGGAAAGTTAATGTTGGAAAAAGTTCAATATTAAATGCTTTAGTTGGAGAAGAAAGATCAGTTGTAAGTGAAATCGCAGGGACAACAATAGACCCAGTAGATGAAACTATAGAAGTAGGGGATAAAAAACTTACATTTATTGATACAGCAGGACTGAGAAGACGAGGAAAAATTGCAGGTATTGAAAAGTTTGCTTTGATGAGAACTGAAGATATGCTTGCTCAAGCCAATCTTGCACTTATAGTTTTGGATGCTTCAAAACCTTTGACAGACCAAGATGAAAAGATTTCTGGACTTGTGGATCAGTATGGATTAGGGACAATTATAGTTTTAAATAAATGGGATGAAAATCTAGAAACATTTAAAAAACTTGAAGAGCAAGTAAGAGGAAGATTTAAATTTTTATATTATGCTCCAATTATCGCTGTATCTGCAAAAACAGGGCGAAGTATAGATAGACTTCAAGATAAACTAATTGAAATTTATGATAACTTTACACAAAGAGTACCAACTGCTATGCTTCATGAAACTATTGAAAAAGCAGTAAGAAGACACTCTATGCCAAGTCCAGCAGGAAATATGTTAAGAATTTATTTTGCAACACAATTTAATACATCACCTCCAACTATTGCTGTTATTATGAACAAACCAAGACTACTTCACTTTAGTTATAAAAGATATTTAATTAACTTTTTAAGAGACAATATTAACTTTGAAGGAACTCCAATAAGACTTGTAGCTCGTGGAAAAGGTGATAGAGGTGAAGATGAAGAAATTGAAGTTGAATATCAAGAGATTTAAAGGACAAAATTAATGGCTAAATATATATTATTTGATACAGAAACAACTGGTATATCTCAAGAAGATAGAATCATTCAATTGGGTGGTATGGTTGTAAATACTAAAACTGATATTGAGTGTTATGATGAGATGTGTAGTGCTGTTTTACCTATTAAAATTGAATCTATGGAAGTGCATAATATAACTCCTGATTTATTAGAAGGAAAACCAGCTTGTACTCAAACAAAATTTTATCAAAGAATAGTAGAATTAAACAATCCATCAAACTTTTTAATAGCACACAATATTAAATTTGATTTAGCAATGATTCAAAAAGAGGGATTTGAAAATCAATATACTCTAATAGATACTTTAAGATGTGCGAAACATTTATTTCCAGAGCTAGCTTATCATAGACTTCAATATATTAGATATGCACTTGAATTATACAAAATAGAACAAAAAGAAGCAGATACATTAAATATTGTTATTAAAGCACATGATGCTATTGGTGATGTACTTATTATGAAACTATTTCTAACTAAATTGGTAGCCCAATGTATGAAAGCATATCCTGACTATAATCCAATGGAAAAGTTAGCAGAACTTACAAAAACACCAGTGATGATTCAAACTTTTAAATTTGGAAAACATAAAGGTAGAGATGTAGTAGATGTTGCAAAAGAAGATAGTGGTTATCTAAATTGGATGCGACAAAATATGGCTGACCTTGATGAAGATATGAAATATACTTTAGATAAAGTTCTAGGGTAAAATAAAGAGGTTAAATAGTGTATTTTAAATATATTTTTATTATAACTCTTCTTGTATTTACAGGCTGTTCACGAAAACCACTTAATGTTATATTTTTGGAGAAATCTCAAAAATATAATGTAAGCCATAAAACATTAAATGCAATTTGTAAAGTGGAAAGCAACCATAATGAAAATGTAATCAATGTAAATAAATCGCTTTTTAATATCCAACAAGGTCCACACTATTTCAGCTCTGCATTCAAGGCAAATTTATATATGGATTATGTACTGGATCCTATATTATTAAATTATGATATTGGTATTTGTCAAATTAATAAGCAACATCTAAAAAGACTAAATCTTGACAATGAAGAACTACTTGACCGAGAATTAAATATTGACATAGCTGCAAAAATATATAAATATAATTTAAATAAATGTAACAACAATAGAACATGTGCATTGAGTATGTATAATACAGGATATGCAAACTCTACCAAAGGTAAAAGATATGCTCAAAAAGTTTTAAGAGCTAGGAAAAGACTTAGATAGTAAACTAGTATAATAATAAATTATTAAATATGATATGATTAAAGTAAATTGTGTATCAAAAAATGATACAATAATATTATGAAAATATATCAAGAAAAAAAATGGATTTGGGAAGATGAAAAGTTTCCTAATTTTATATATCAAAATAGCAATTTAGAAACTTTAAATTATAAGTTCGGTCAATTAAATATGCTTGAAAAACTAATCAATACAGAAGATTCAAATGAGTTATTATTGGATGTATTATTAAATGATGCTATTTCAACTTCTGCAATTGAGGGTGAAATATTGCAAAGGTCATCTGTTCGGTCATCAATTAACAAAATATTAAAACTTGGAATGGAAGATGATTATAGTTACACAGTACAATCAGATTCATTAATAGAAGTTTTAGTTGATGCAAAGACAAATAAAAAACAATTAGATAAAAAAAGACTTTTATCTTGGCATAAAGCATTATTTCCAGCAGGTAATTCAGGATTAAGAGATATAAATATAGGTTCATATAGAACTGATGATGAAGATATGCAAATAGTATCAGGAGCTTGGAATAAAGAAAAGGTTCATTATATTGCACCATCATCTAATGATTTAGAACAACTTATGGATAATTATCTAAGATGGCTAAATAAGCCTAGTGATTTAGATGGTATTTATAAAGCTATCATAGCTCATTTATATTTTGTATTAATACATCCATTTGATGATGGAAATGGAAGAATTGCTCGTGCAATAACTGATTATGTATTAGCACAATCTAATCTAGCAAATGTTAATTTTTATTCTATATCTACTATTATCTATCAAAAAAGAAAAGAGTATTATAAAGTTTTAGACCAAGTATGTACAAACACAAATCAAGATATTAGTATTTGGTGTGAGTGGTTTATAAATTTACTAGAGGTTTCAATAGATGACACTTTACTTAAAATTGAAACAGTAAAGACAAAAGCAAGATTTTGGGATAAGCATCATAATACTAAATTAAATAATAGACAAAAAAAGGTTATTTCAAAAATGCTATCATATTTGCCCCTACAGTTTGAAGGTGGAATGAAAGTACAAAAATATATGAATATAACAAAGGTATTAAGATTAACAGCAAGTAGAGATTTAACTGATTTAGTTGAAAAAGATATTATGGTAAGTCATGGTAAAAGTAGAGGTGTTTATTATACTATAATAGTGTAATAAGTATATAAACTATTGACATATATCCGACAATCGGATAAAATAAAAGAAATAGAAAGGAAATCTAATTATGACTGCACCTGAAATGACACAAGCATTTGACTTAGCAAGTAGTACTATTAATGATTGGAAAAAGCCTAGTAGTAGAAAAAATAAACTTTATAGATATTTAGAATCTTCATCTAGTCCATTATTTAATAGCATCAGTTACTATAGTGGTACAGTTGCTTTAAATTTATATAATTCTCAATTATGTGGAGATTGGCATAGTTCTATTGCTGTAAAATCTATAGAAACTGGTAAATCTAAATCACCATTTTTTATTATTAATAACAATGCTAAACTAAATACAATGGATTATTTAGGACTTGATGGTATTGTTGATTATTCAAAAGAAATTATTATAATGGGTATTAAAAACTATAACAATGTTGTACTTGTAGCAAAACCATCTAGAGCAGTTGCTGATATGCTTTTATATACAATTATCAATGATAGAGATTCTAGTTTTATTGAAGTAGATAATTGGATTCCACGAAGAAAAGAAAAACTAGAGATATTTAGAATTTTAGGTAATGCAAAAGATAAATTATCAAAAGTACAAAGAATAAAATTAACACAAATAAGAGTAGAGTATGGAATTAACTAATATAGAAAAAGATCACTGGTTTAGTATGACTTGAATCTAGGAGATGATTAATGTAGCTAGTGGTATCATGATGCCATATTTATTACTAGCATTTAATACGGGTATGCGACCAGAAGAGATACTAGGCTTACAATTTCAAGATATAAAAAATGGATATATTGATATTAAAAGAGTTCTGACACAATGCTGATACAATCTAAAGTGATGTAAGTATAAAGCCTTTATTAATGGGGCTTTAAAAAAATAGGCACAGCTATAAGCTGAGTTTTGTATTTAATAATAATTTATCTAGCTGTATGATTACTCATACAATCGAGCGAAAAGAAGAATTGTGAAGTTTATACCACTCTTTTCTTGCTTCTAGTTGGGTTTACATAACTGTTAAGATTGCTCAAAACATTGGTAGGCTCTTACTCTACCGTTTCACCTTTTCCTATCTCTAACCAAGAGTAGGTAGTTTACTTTCTGTTGCACTGTCCCTTAGGTTACCCTAGCCATCAGTTAGATGGAACTATACTTCACGGAAGCCCAGACTTTCCTCTTAAATAATAAAATTTAAGCTATCATTTGCTGTACCTAGTGGAAGTTTATCTAATTTTTAATTATATTACTTTGAAATATGAACAGCCATATCAACTAATCTACAACTATATCCCCACTCATTGTCATACCAAGCTAGAACTTTTACCATATTATCTCCAACAACTTGTGTTGTATCCATAGGAACTATAGTACTTGTAGATTCTCCATTGAAATCAGAACTTACTCTTTGCTCATCATCAACTGCTAAAATACCTTGCATTGAACCATTTGAAGCATCTCTAAAAGCTTGATTTACAGATTCAACTGTTACATTTTTATTTAAAGTAACTGTTAAATCTACCATTGAAACATTTGGTGTTGGTATTCTTATAGCTTGTCCATTTATTTTACCAGCAAGATGAGGTAAAACTTTTGATATAGCTTTTGCTGCACCTGTTGTTGTAGGTATTAAGTTAATAGCACCTGCTCTTGCTTTTCTTGGGTCTTTTGCATGTTTACCATCAAGAATTAATTGACTTCCAGTATATGAATGAATTGTAGTCATTAGTCCATTTTGTATTCCAAAAGCATCATCTAAAACTTTAGCAACTGGAGCTAAACCATTTGTAGTACAAGATGCATTTGAAACTATTTGTTCACCAGCATAAGTATCTTCATTTGCACCCATTACAAATGTTGCAGTATCATCTTTTGCAGGAGCAGAAAGTACAACTTTTTTAATTCCACTATCGATATATGGTTGAACAGATTCAGTAGTAAGAAATGCACCAGTACACTCCAAAACAACTTCAACACCCAATGATGCAAAGTCAAGTTTTGCAGGGTCTCGTTCACTAAAAAGTTTAGCTTTATCTGTCCCAATATTTATATAACCATTTTCAACACAAATATCTTTTCTAGCACCGTGAACACTATCGTATCTAAGACCATATTGAATCATCTCATCAGTACCACTAGCATTACAAGCTACAAGCTCAATATCTTCTCTATCAGCACATATTCTAGCAACACATCTTCCAATTCTACCTAAACCATTAATAGCAACTTTTAAAGCCATAACAACCCTTTTTTCTAATATTA
>CAYUNC010000065.1:0-7566 GCA_964445915.1 uncultured Arcobacter sp. | reverse complement strand
TACACAAATAGATGGTTCTGTAGTTGAAAAAGCTAGTTTACATAACTTTGATGAGATACAAAGACTTGGTTTGAAAAAAGGTGATAAAGTTATTATTATTAAAAGTGGGGATATTATTCCTAAGATTACAAAAGTTTTAGTTGATAGAAGAGATGGAAATGAGATAGATATAACTCCACCAAAAACTTGTCCAACTTGTGATGCTGAACTTTTAAATGAAGAGATTTTAATCAAATGTCAAAATATGGATTGTCCAAGTCGGGTGGTAAATAGTATCATTTATTTTGCCAGTAAAGGTTGTATGAATATCGATGGACTTGGGATTAAAATAGTTGAGCAGTTAGTTCGAGAGGAAATCATTAAAGACATTTTAGATTTATACAGTCTAAGCGTTAATGACCTTCAAGGGCTAGACAGTTTCAAAGAAAAGAAAATAAACAATCTTTTAAATGCTATTGAAAATACAAAAAAAGTGACACTAAATAGAGTTGTAAATGCTCTTGGAATTGAGCATATTGGAGAGGTTGCAAGTCGGCAAATTTGTTTAGAGTTTGGTCTTGATATTTTAAATGTAACTTTAGAAGATTTAATCTCATTAGATGGAATTGGTGAACAAATGGCTCTATCTTTACTTGAATTTTTACGAGTAAATAAAGATTTAGTTGAAAAATTATTTTCAATCATCCAACCAATTGTAGAAGAGAAAATTGAAGTTGAAGAGAATCCATTCAAAGATAAAACTGTAGTCTTAACAGGAACTATGAGTGTAAGTCGTGGGATTGTGAAGAAAGAGCTAGAGGAATTAGGGGCAAAAGTATCTGGTAGTGTGTCTAAAAAGACTGATTATTTAATATATGGAACTGATGCTGGTAGTAAGTATGATAAGGCTGTAGATTTAGGTGTAACTACTTTAACTGAGGCACAAATGCGTGGTAAATTAAATAATTAATTAGTGCCATATTTAAAGTTTAAATATGTTATTATACAGTAATTAATAGAAAAGGATTTTATTTAGTATGACTCAAATAGCAATTGTTGTTAAGAACACACTTCTTCAACTTAATAAGCAAAGCACTAGTGCTACGCCTGATAACTACTATAAAGAATTTAATATTCAAGCAAAAATTGCAAAACTAAAAGTTAAAGAAATTGATATCTTTGATAGTATCGTTGTATCTCTAACAAAAGTACAGCAAGAAGAGTTAAAATCTCAAAACATAGTAACATTCAGTGAATTGTCACTTTTCTTACTAACACAAAACTCAAATTTAAAAGGTTTTTCAAATTTACTTTGTGAAATTCTAGCACCATCTATACACAATGATATAGAAGAAGAAATTACTGAGCTACAAGAACTTATATCAAAAGATGCCAGTAGCATTATGAATAGAGATACAGTCTCTAAAATTCAAGATATTACTAAAAAAAGAATTACAAACGATAGAAAAGTTTTAAAAGATAAAAGCGAAGATTTATCTAAACTATTGACATTGATGTCTAAATATTTTTCAAAAACTTTAATTGAGAGTGAAAGTTCATCTGAAAGAATATCAGATATTAAATTAGAATTAGAAGATTTAGATATTTCAGAATCTTCTTTACGAGAGATGGGTGTAGTTCAAACAAAATTAATTGATACTTTATATACTATTGAAAACAGTATGGAAGAGAGTAAAGCTGAACTACAAGAAAATAAATCTCAATTTACTAAACTACAAAAAAAGATAGTGAAACTACAAGAAGATTTAGATAGTGCTACAGAAGAAGCAAGTCTTGATCATTTAACGCAAGTGTTAAATAGAAGAGCTTTTGATAAAGCAATTCAAAAAGTTGAAACTATGCATAAAATGTTTGGTTCACACTATGCTATTGTATTTTATGATATAGATTTTTTCAAAAAAATAAATGATAATTATGGTCATGCTTGTGGTGATGCTATTTTAAGAACATTTGCTGCTATTTTGAAGAAGCTATCAAGAAAAGAAGATATTGTTGCTAGATATGGTGGAGAAGAGTTTATTATTGTACTTCATTATCAACAAGAACAAGAACTTATTAGATATATAAAAAGAGTTAAAAACACTATATCTGATAATATTTTTAGCTATAAAAAAGATAATATAGAAAATATTCAAATTCAATTTAGTGCAGGTGTAACGCGAAGAGATAATTATAACACATATCAAGATACTATTAAAAAAGCTGATGAGTTACTATATGTAGCTAAAAATACAGGTAGAAATAAAGTAATTTTAGATGATGGTAAAGTTTTTGCATAACTAAAACAGATGACTGAAAAACAATTTTTAAACGATATTCAAAAACTTTATGATTACATAACTACACAAAAAGCAAATACAAATACATTATATGCCTATTTAGAGCAAAAAGAATTTGATAAACTAACTATCATAGATGAATTTGCATCTTCATTACAACTAACACTTAATAATGACCTTAGAGTTGCCCTAGTAACTCGTCTTGTAAGTCTTAGAGATGATAGTTTAGTTCAAGTATTAAAGAAACTTGAGCTAAGTGAAGAAAGAATAGTACAACTTCAAGAAATTGCATATCAATTTGTATCAAAATATTGGCTACAAATACATAAAGATAGCTTGAACTTTATAGAGCAAAACAATCTACTAACTCCTTTTTATAGAGCCATTTTCAATGGAGTATATGAAGTGGGTCTTGCTATGACTAAATGGCAAACTTCTTGGACTGCACATATTATAAATAATATAAACAAAGAACTACTAGAAAAGTTTAATACAAATTCTGAAGTTATGGAATATTTATCAAAAAATAATCTTTTTGATTTAGGACACAATGGAGAGATTGCTGATAGAAGTTATTCTGTATTAGTTAAAAAAGATGATGGTTATGAGAGCCAAGCTTATATAAAAGCTTTCAAAAAAGAGGTAACTGAAACTATTGATAAGCTGGAAGTTTTCGTTGATAGCTTGATTGACCTTGAAGATGAAGTGTACGGTGCTAAATGGGATTATATATTATACATTCAGTCTATTGTTAAAGCTTTAGGGGAAGATAAGTGCGATACACTGGTATCTAGATGGGCTGAAGTTGATGAAGCGTGGATGAAGTTAAAAACACCAATTCAAATAGGTCATCCACTAGAATACTATGAAGACCACTTTAGAAAAGCAGTTGCTTTGGAGTGGGATATTAGATTGACAAATCCAACTTTACAAAACAACAATGAGAGAGTTGAAAAACTAAAAGTTATGTTTAATAATATTTATTCAAGCATAGATACTGATAAAAAATATCAAAGTATTTATGATTTTTCTTTAAAATCTTTAGACAAAGTTCAACTATATTTAGGTCGCCCTGCTCTATTTTTTGGAGCAGAATTTAATGGATTATTTTCAGCACAAGTTGTACCAAATGATGAGATAGTTAGTGCAAAGTTTGGAAAGAAAATATTTGCTTTTAGTGATGAGATACTTCAAGGGCAAAAAGCAAAACCATTTTTAAAACTTAGCAATGAAATTTTAGGGCAAGAGTTTTTAAGTGAAGATAGAGAGTTTTTATTCAAAGAATCTGATAAATGGCATCAAGTATATGATATTACAACTATTGGTCATGAATATGGTCATATTTTATGGTGTGATGAAAATACAGAAACAGTGATGAACAAAGATGGAAACTTTAAAAACATAGAAGAGTTTAAAGCTACTACAGGTGGTCTTGTATCGTTTTTCACTGATAGTACAGCTTCTGAGAAAGATTGTGAGCGACAAGTATTAATAGATACTATTAAAAGAGCTATTGGTCTTATTGGTTGGAAAGAAGTTGATGAAGTTCAGCCGTATTATTGTGAGGGTCTTATTCATTTGAGTGGATTATTTTCATCAAATATTTTAGCTTGGGATACACAAAGCAATAAACTAACTATTAAACTAAATGATACATCTATATCTTTATTAAAGCAATGGTATATTGATACTTATAGTTCTTTAGCTACACACTATTTAGAGAAAAAAGAATCTACAATTTGGTTAAATCAATATACTAAAAAAGATGAAAAGTATTTTATGCCAGTTGATACAACTATCAAACATTTTGTTGAGTATTATTTTAATAGATATAAACTTATCGGGCAAGAGTTAGACAACGAAGATAAAAAATCAAACTATACTAGCTAATTTCCTTCGCATTTTTACAAAAGCTTATCATCTTTTGTTTATCTTTTAAGCCTTTTTCTTTTTCAACTGCACTACTTACATCAACTCCATAAAAGTTAAAGTCATTTAATTCAGTTAAGTTTTCACTACTTAATCCACCAGCAAGTATCATTTTAGAACAATCTATACCTTCAAACCATTCTAAATTAAGTCGTTTACCCTCTCCACCAAAACTTTCAACAAAAGCATCTACTAAAATATACTCTTCATTAGGAGTTGGTATATCTTCTTGTTTTTGTGCTCTTATAACTTTGATATACTTTACATCTAAGTTGTCATATAACTCTTGTGAAGCTTCAAAATGTATTTGTGCCATATCTATTTTCGCAATTTCTGATATTTGATTTATATGTAAAGCATCTTCATTTACAAACAACCCAATACTTTGTACAAAAGGTGGAAGTTGTTCAATAATTTTCTTAGCTTCTAGTGGCTCTATATATCTAGGGCTTTTATGATAAAAAACAAAACCTAAAGCATTTGCCCCAGCTTCTATAGCATCAATGGCATCTTTTAAATTTGTGATACCACATATTTTTATTTTTGTTGACATATTATATTTGTAAAGTTTTAATTGCTTTTGAGTAATCATCAGAACCATATACATAGCTACCTGCAACAACTATATCAACACCTGCATCTTTTAACTCTTGTATATTTTTATGATTCACTCCACCATCTACTTGTATTTGACAATCTGGATTGTATTTGTTGATTAAAGCTTTTAATTGTTTTGCTTTATCAATAACTGATGGTATAAAACTTTGACCACCAAAGCCAGGATTTACACTCATAAGTAGTACCATATCTAAATCTTCAAGTAAGTATTCTATCTCTAAAGGATTTGTATGTGGATTTAATACAATAGCAGGTTTGATACCTAAATCTTTTAACTTTTGTATCACTCTATGAGGATGTTTTTCACTTTCAATATGAAAAGATATATACATAGGTTTAAGTGGAGCAAAAAGGTCAATAAAAAAGTTATTGTCTTCTACCATTAAATGTACATCTAAAGGCTTAGTTGCAATCTTTGCAACACTAGAAACAACAACTGGACCAATAGTCATATTTGGTACAAAATGTCCATCCATAACATCAACATGAACTAAATCACAACCACCATCACAAATAGCAATTATCTCTTCGTTTAATTTACCAAAATCTGCACTCAATATTGAGGGAGCTACTTTCATCTTTTACCTTTGTATTTATATTAAAAGATTATAACTAAAGTTCTTTATAACACCAATTAAATAACAACTTATCATTTAAAAGGTATAATCACATATTATAAAAAACAAAAAGGTTTAAAATGACAATAGCACAAGATTTATTAGATAGAAGCGACAGCAAATGTGAACTATGTAGTTCAAATGAAAACTTAGCAGAGTTCATAGTAGTTCCAAAAGACGATAAAATATTAGTTTGTGGTACTTGTAAAGAGCAACTTGATGATACAAGTAAGGTAGATGAAACACATTGGCATTGTTTAAATGATAGTATGTGGAGTGAAGTAGATGCAGTAAAAGTTGTAGTTTATAGAATGCTAAGTACTCTTAAAAATCAAGATTTACTTGATATGATGTATCTTGAAGATGAAGTTTTACAATGGGCAAAAGATGGCATAGAAGAAGATGATGAAGATGCTTTGATTTATAGAGATTCAAATGGTGTGATTTTAGAAAAGGGAGATACTGTAGTTATATTAAAGGATTTACCTGTAAAAGGTGCTGGATTTACTGCAAAACAAGGAACTGCTGTAAGAAATATATCTTTAGCAAGAGGTGATGAAACTCATATTGAAGGTCGTGTAAATGGTGTTAAAGTCCAACTAAAAACTTGCTTCTTAAAAAAATCATAATTACTTAAAGGATAAAACATGGAAGAACTAAAATTTGATATTTGTGTTATAGGTTGTGGTCCTGCTGGATTTGCTGCAGCTATACGGTCATATGATTTTGGTCATCATGTTTGTATTGTAGAGGGAAACAATATAGGTGGTGCTGGTGTAATGGACGGGGCATTAACCTCAAAAACTATGTGGGAACTATCATCTAACTTTGCTACAGCTAAAAGAGTAGATAGAGGATATAGAGCTTCTGGCTTAACTGTTGATTATAAAAATGTAAGAGATACAGTAATCCAATCAGCAAGAGAAAAACAATACCAAATGTTATCTCAAATAGAAACTTTCGCAAAAACTAAGAAATCAAAAAGAAGTATAACTCTAATAAAAGGTTGGGGTTCTTTTACAAAAGACAAAAATATAATAGTTGAAAAAGATGATGGAACAAAAGTAAAAATCATAGCAAATGACTTTATTATAGCTTCTGGTTCTCACCCTAGAAAGCACCCTACTTTACCTTTTGATGGAAAAAGAATTATATCTTCTGACCAAGTATTAAATATCAAAAAATTTCCAAAAAGACTTTTAATTATTGGTGCTGGTATTGTTGGATGTGAGTTTGCTACAATCTTTGCAAACTATGGTAAAACAGAAGTTCATATGCTTGATACTCAAACCAAAGTTATACCTTTTGAAGATGATGATGTTAGTGATTTTGTTGGTAGAAGATTGGCTGATATTGGTGTAAATATTCATCATGAAGCAACATTGAGAGAAGTTAGAGATGAAAAAACTCATTTAGATGTGATACTAGATTATAAAGATGGTCATACTGATGTAATAGCTGTTGATACTATTTTGGTATCAATAGGTAGAGTTCCTACAGTTAAAAAGTTAGGTCTTGAAAATATAGATATAAAATTAAATGATAGAGGTATGTTGGTTGTAGACAACAAATGTAAAGTTTGTGACAACATATATGCAGCAGGAGATATATCTGGAAACGCAGCGTTAGTAAATGTTGCAGAGATGGAGGGTAGATATGCTGCAAAGGCTATTGAATCTGAAATAAAATTTCCACTAAGATATGACAATATGTCAACAATAATGTTTTTCAATCCTGAAATAGCATCAATAGGTTTAAATGAAAAAGCTTGTCAAGAACAAAAAATAGCCTATAAAGTTGTATTTTATTCACACGCTTTAATATCAAGAGCAATTGCCATGAGAGAAACTGATGGTTTCTTTAAGATTATAGTTACAAATGAAAAAAATCCAAAAGTATTAGGTATGAGAGCAGCAGGTCCTCAATCAGCAGCATCTATTATGTATATAGCAACAGTTATGGATCATGGAAATAACTTAAAAGATATTTTAAAAACAACACACCCACATCCAAGTATCACAGAAGGGATTCAAGAAGCATTAAGAACTTTAGACAACAAGGCAATTTTTAAACAAAATGCATTTCCTAAATATATTAAATTTAAAGTTTGGGAACCTAAATAA
>CAYUNC010000064.1:0-7580 GCA_964445915.1 uncultured Arcobacter sp. | reverse complement strand
TCTTTAATATCCCCAATAGTTTTAAAAGCTTGATAAACTTTTCCAATTGTATTTTTTCTATTTGTCTTAATATCTTCATTTTCATGATTTACAAATACATCTTCAAAAAACTTATCTAGGTTTGGTTTTAGTGAAATTAGAGCTTCTAAATTCTCATCATAAGTTTCATAAGTTTTATCCGTAATTTGCGTAAATTTTTCAAACAATTCTCTCTCTGCATCTTCTTCAAAAAGTGAATTAATAACTGTAAGATTTTTTGATGTATCTATATCTTTTATAATATTTGCTACTCTTTTAAAAGTTGTACTTAACTCTTTGAAATCAGAACTTATAACTACATCATTTAAAGCTTCAATCTTTTTACAAATATCTAAAATTTTTGTTTCACCACTTCCTAAAACTGCTTTAATTACACTTGGATTTATATCTTTGTATAATTGAAATAGTCGGTCATTTATAAACGATGAAAGTTGCTCAATATCAAGGTTGTTATACTGTTTATTCTCTTTTTGAATTATACTGTATAAATCTAAATTAAGATTATGCTCCATACAAATTTTAATTATTCCTAACCCTGCTCTTCTCAATGCAAATGGGTCACCTTTTCCACTTGGTATCATATTAACAGAAAATAATCCCATCAAAGTATCAAGCTTATGTGACATAGCTACAACTGAACTAAATGTATTTGATGGAAGTTTACTATCCTCTCCATTTGGTAAATATTGTTCTTTTAAAGCTGTATATACAAGTTCATCTTCACCTGCGATTTTAGAATAATAATATCCCATAAGTCCTTGAAGGTATGTAAATTCACACACCATATCTGTAACTAAATCAGCCTTACTTAACATCACTGTTTTTTCTAATAAATCTACATTTTCAAGATTTATTTGTGATGCAATAGTTAAAGCAATATTTGTTTCTCGTTCACATTTATTATACATTGAACCTAAACCATCGACAAAACTAATATCTTTTAAAGGCTCATTATTTAGTCCATTTTTTAAATCATTTTTATAAAAAAACATTCCATCTGCAAGTCTTGGTCTTAAAACTTTTTCATTACCTGCAATAATATGTGAGAAATCAGTTGTTTTAGAGTTTGATACTACGATAAACTTATTTGATATTTTTCCATTTTCATAAACTGCAAAATATCTTTGATGCTCTTTCATAGACCCTATAATAACTTCTGTAGGTAATTCTAAGAACTCTTCATCAAATCCACCTAATAATGCCGTAGGATACTCTGTAATAGCTACAATTTCATCTAATAGTGCTTTATCTATCTCTATTGTTATATTATTATCACTTTGGATTTTTTCCATCTGATCTAATATAATCTTTCTTCTCTCATCTTGATATAAAATCACACCATTCTTATCTAATTTACAAAAATAATCTCCAGCAGAATCAAAAGCAAATGGCTCATAACTTACCATTCTATGTGCAAAACTTGTTTTTGTAGATTTCATACCAAATAGTTCAGCTTCAACTAAATCATCACCTAATACAACACTAAGTCCACGAATAGGTCTAATAAAACTATCTGTTCTACTTCCCCATCTCATAGATTTACCAAAGTTTAGTTGTGACATAAATTTATTTACCATATCATTTAATAAATCTTTAGAATCACTACCTTTTACTTCACTTTTATAATATAAAATTTCACCACGACCTTGATCAATTCTATCAAGTTCATCTACACTTACACCACATTTTTTAGCAAATCCAAGTGCAGCACCTGTAGGTTCACCATCTTTAAAAGCAATTTTAACTGGTGCTCCAAACATCTCAACCATTTTATCATCTTGTGCAATTTTAAATTCTCTATGCCAAAATACAAGTCGTCTAGGTGTATAGTAAAAATTAAATTCACAAAGTAAACTATTCTCTTCTAATATGTTAGCCCATTTTTTTTCAATATTTGGTAACTCTTTTAAAAATGGTATAGCTGGTAGTTCTTCTACTGCTATTTCTATTAACAATGGTTTAATCATCTTTATTTGTATCCTCTAAGTTTTGTTTATCAAGCATATCTTGATGTTTTTGCGTTTGTGTTTCATTCATACCTCTTAAAAATATAAATAAAAGGTATATAAACCCACCCCAAACTATTATGTCAAATATCTCTTTCATATGCCGTTACTTCTTTTCTTAATTTTTTGTATTATAGTTAAAATTCACTTCTTTACTATTTAAACAATTGTGTAGGATCTATATATTTACTACTTTTTGTAGCTTGAAATAATAAAGTATCACTTACCCGACCTACTACATAACCTTTAGGTATCCATTTTCCAACTTTTATTGTTGGTGATATTTTATCTAAATGAGAATATATAGTATGTAAGTTTCCAGCATGTTTTACAATTACTACTTTAGCTAACAATCCTGCATTTTGCTTGGCATAAACAACTTGTCCTTTAAATACATTAAATACTTTTGCATTTTGTTTACGAGTTTTTAAAGATACAGATTCATTAAAAAGTTTCATATTATAAACTTTATCATAATACTTACCAAACTTTTTAGTAATTTCATATGACTTTAGAGGTGCAATTGTTTTCTTGCCTCTATATTTTAGTATCTTAATACCTTTAGCTGATGAACCTAAATTTCGTACCTTTATATCTAAGTTTTTAGCAGTTACAAGTTTCATTTGTTTTGACTGTATCTCTTGCTCTTTTTTAATAATTCTTGCTTTAGCTTTCTTTACTGCAACTATCTCTTTAGGTTTCATTTTTGTTTTTTGTGTTTCATGCTTCTTAGTTTTTTGTGCAAATACTTTTTTCTCTTTAGCCAATGCTTTCTTCTGTTTATCTAATGCTTTTCTCTCTTTTGCTAACGCTAACTTTCTTTGTTTCTCTTTTTTTAACTGCAATCTCTTTTTCTCTTTTTTAATATCTGCAATCTCTTTTTTCTTCAGAATATTTAAACTACCTAGTAAATCTGTAATATTACCTTGTTTAGTCTCAACTGATATTAGATATTTTTGATAAAGCTTATGTTTTATTTTTAGAGAAGAAACAGTTTTCTCTTGCTCTTTTTTTATATTTAAATACTCTTTTTTAACATGTTGTTGCTCTTTGATGAAAATTTTCAGTTGCTTTGTTAAACTAATATTTTGTCTTATTTGAGAATTTATCTTTAAATAGTCAATATTTAGATTTAACACTTCATCTTTTGCATTTTCAAATAGTACATTATAAACTTCTTTATCTATAATAGATTTTTTTGATTTTTTATTAGTTTGTTTGATACCTAAACTCATAGCATATCTTTGAGTTACAAATTCAACTACTTCTATTTCTATGTCCGATTTTCTTTCTCTTAGGTGGATTGATTTATCTTTTAAAACTTCTAGTTGCTTTTTGGTTCTTTTTAGTTTTGACTTATTTAATACTAAAGTTGTATCTAGATTACTTAAGTTTTTAGTAATTTTTACTAAAGTTTTATTTTCTTTTAAAATCTTTGAAGTTAAGTTAATTATATTTTTATTTATTTTTTTCTTTTTATTTGCTTCATTACGGTATTGCTTTTTATTTTGGGTTATTTGACTATCCAACCCCTTAATAGAAGCAAATACCAATGAGTTAAGAATAACAATAAAAATAAATATTTTATAAAATATTTTCATCATCATCTCCTAATATTATTTTAAAGATAGCACCATTATCATCATTTGTTACTGATAATTCTCCAGAACAATGGTCTTCTATAATCATTTTAGACATATACAATCCAAGTCCTGTTCCATCTTTTTTTAATTTTGTCGAAAAGTATGGATCAAATATTTTATCAATTATTTTATCTGGTACTCCACCACCATTATCACTAATATAAATGCAGTTATCAAGTGCCGTAACTATTATAGTTGGGTCTACTATATCTTTTTCTATTAGTATATCTTCTGCATTTTTAACTAAATTTAGAATTACTTGTTTCACTTCATTATCAAAAGTCTTTATTGGTGTATTTCCTTTTGGATTTACAATTAATTTAATCTTTTTACTTTTCATTGCAACTTCTATTATTGATAATGTATCTTTAATTAGTTTATTACAAGTTGTTTCTTCTTTTTTCTTATTCATTTTAAAGAAATTTCTAAAATCATCAATAGTATCGCTTAAATGTTGCGTATACTCTGATATATTATCTGTTAGTTCTATTATAGTTTCATTATCTATTTTGGATAATTTAGCTTTAATATTCATAGATGTACTTGTAGCACTAATTGCAGCTAATGGCTGTCTCCATTGATGTGCAATCATACTTATCATCTCACCCATTTGTGCTAGACGAGACTGTTGTAAAAGTTGTTGGTCTTTCTTTTTAATATCTGTCAAATCCATTATAGTAGTAATTCTATGTTTTTTATTTTTTATAACAGTATTACTACCTTTAATTAATGCAGGAAAAATAGATTTATCTTTTCTATATATATTGATTTCATAAGATAAAACACTACTCAAAGATAATTTCTCAATTACTTTTTCTTTTTCATCTTCAGGTATAAAGTAAAATACAGAATAGCCATTTAATTCTTCCATATTCTCAAATTGAAAAATATCTAATGCAGCTTGATTACATTGAATAATATTATAATTTTCATCAAATATAACAATAGCTTCCATTGTTGAACCTAATAAACTAAGCATATATTCATTCTTCTCTTGTAACTCTTTTGTAGCTTCTTCAATCTTATCTTCAAGATTAGTATTTAGATATGCAACTGTATTAGTTAATTTTCTTTGTCTAACTAAAAAGAAAATAATTATACTAATAATAACAATAAATACTACACTAATATACCAAATAATCTTATAGTCTGTTTTAAACTCAACTTGCTTCTTAGTCCATTTTTCAAATATAATATTATATGTAGATGCATCAATACTAGTTAATGATTTATTTAAAATATCTAATAATACTCTATCATCTTTTCTAACGGCTATACTTAATTTATATTTCATTTTAGTATAACCTGCAATTTGTAAATTATTTAAGCTAAATTTATTTTTATAATATGCTAATACTGGCAAGGTAGCAATTGTAAAATATACTTCACCATTAGCAACTTTTTTAAAAGCATCTTCATAACCTTTTGTTTCTAATATATCTATTTTAGGATATTTTGCTTTTAACTTAGTAATAAGTCCACTACCTTTCTTTCTTGACATTGTTTTATCAATAATAGATTCAATATTTGGAACAACAGATTTATCGTTTTTAGTAATTATTGCTAAATCATAATGAAGGTATGGATTTGTAAAATTAGCATAAAGTTCCCTTTTTTTAGTTTTTATCGCTGACGGTAAAATATCACACTTTTTATTTTTTAAAAACTCTTGAGATTGTGACCATGATTTTGTTTTTATATATTCTATATCAATATTCAAATTCTTTTTTATAATATTCAAAGTATCAATTGAAATCCCATTAGGAATGTCATTCTCATTAAATTCTATTGGAATCCAGTTTGGATTTGTACATACTTTTAATAATTTATTATTTTTTAAATATAACTTTTCTATTTCGGTAAAACTGTTATCAGTTTTTTCAATACCAAACCATTTTTTCTTTAACTTATTTATCTCTTCTATTGTTACAGTTTGTTGAGCTTTATCTAAAATATCTCTTAATATTGTATTGTCTTTTGAAGTACCTATTCTTAAATTTGCAATATATTTTTTCTTATTAATAAAACTTGTAGATACAATACTTGTAATACCATTATTTTGAATAAAATAGTCTGCAATAGCTTTTTCAGCTATAACTGCATCAACTTTACCTAAAGCTAATAATTTAAAAGTTTCTAATTGATTTTTTACTAATATTTGCTTAATATTAGGTCTATCTTTTAGTAATTCTTGCGGTATAAAAAAATCTTCTACACTAGCTATTGTTGTACCTTCTAAATCATCAAGTGAATTAAAGTTAGAATTATTTTTATTTACATATATTATGTTCTGAACTTTATAGTAAGGCTGAGTAAAACTAATATCTTGTGCTCTTTGTTTTGTATGTGCAATATTTATCATTATATCAAGTTTACTTGTCTGAAGCATTTTTATATACTCACTCCAGCTATATCCACTTATAAACTCAACTTTAGTATCTATTTTTGTTGCTAGTAGTTTCATATAATCTATACTAAAACCTTGAGCTATTCCATCTTTATTGAAATTAAATGGTGCCCAATGAGTTTCATTGTGAGCTTTTATTACTGGATTTTGTTTAAGATATTTTTTTTCTTCTTTTGTTAAATTTAGAGTAGATTTATTGTGAGAAAAAATAAAGTCCTTCACATATATTTTCTTTTTAGTTAATCCCATTAGATTATAAATATCATATATTCTTTGTAGTTTATATTGATTAATATATCCTATTTTATGTGATTTTTCCAATTTATAATATGCTAGTTTTTTTAGTTCATTTGCTTCAAATATTAAAGCTTCTTTACTTTTTTTCTGAATATTATATTTTTTTAAAATAAGATTTACAGTTTCATCTATATTATTAAAAGCATATTCCCAACCTTTAATTGATGCATTTTTAAAATCAATAGTTCTTTGCTTATTATTTGATGCTTCATTATCTGATGTAAAAAGTAAATCACTATAAAAATCAAATCCATAATCTTTAGGGTCAAAAATATTATATTCAATATTCTTTTTCTTTAATATAAAAGGTTCATTTGATATATAAGATGCCATCAAATCTGTTTTTTTAGTTATTAAATCTTCAATATCAAATGAGTGCTTTTGTTGTATTAAGTTATTTGGATCTATATTACTTTTATATAGCATAGATTGTAGTGATATATCCATTAAATTATCACCAGTAGTCATTATCTTCTTGTCATTAAAGTCACTTAAGGTATTTATATTTGAATCTTTTGTACTTAGTATAACAAAAGGAGATGATTGAAATATAGCAGATAAAAGCTTTATATTTGCACCATTAGATTTTTTAATTAATATATCAGATCTGCTAATTCCATAAGTGGCTTTTTTAGAAGTAACTTCTTCAACTACATTTATCTTAGATGTAAATTTTTTTAACTCAACATCTAAACCTACATCTTTATAAAAGCCTTTTTCTTTTGCTATATAATATCCAGCAAATTGAAATTGATCTAACCATAGTAGTTGTAAAGAAACTTTATCTAACTCTTTTGCACTCAAAAGAGTATTTAAAACTAAAAATAAAGTAATAATAATTTTTAGTAACTTAGTCATATCGAAACCTTATTTTTATTTCTTACCAACTTTACCTAAGAAGTAAAGTCCTACTGAAACAGCTGTAATTGAAAGTGCAAAATATAACATATCTAATGCACCAGTATATGTTGTATAACCAACTTTTTGGAAAAATCCAACAACCAAAACCATTACTATAACTTTAGAAATCTTATCTTTTAATTGATCCAATGAATGAATAGCTAAAATTTGATTGTCATTACCTTCATCATCTTTAGCTACATCAATATCAGATATAAAAAGTTCATAAAGACCAAAAGAAAATAATAGCATCACTACACCTATAAGATATAAATCAACTGCACCTAT
>CAYUNC010000063.1:3197-7668 GCA_964445915.1 uncultured Arcobacter sp. | reverse complement strand
TTGCACCCATACCAAAGTCACCAATAAATTGTTCATTTGATATCCAAATCATATCAGCTTTATTTCGTACACCTGCACTTCTTAAAGTTTTTTCAACATTAAAGATATATTCAAAAGCAGCACCTTGACATGTACACATACCATGACCAGTTCCTATTAAAAATTTCTTTTTAGGAGCATCATCAGGTTGATTTTTCATTTGATCAATCAATTTATCTAATTCATGAGCAGCATGAACAGCATGGTCAGCTGTACAAACAGAAACAGTATGTTCACCCATAACAGTTCCAACACCTAATCCTGGAGTTGCTCCAAAGTTAAGTTTTGGACCAGTAGCATTTATCAAATAATCATACTCAATAAGTTCTATTAAACCATTGTCTTCTTTTTTAGTTGATTCTACTGAAACATATGCTTTTTCATGATCTTTGTTCCCTTCAGGATGAATTGATATAGCTTTTGCTTGATGATATGTAATTCCAGCTTTTTTATAAACAGGAGCTAATTCAAAAGTAACATCTTTTTTACTCATCTCTCCAACACCAACCCAAATATTTGATGGAATCCAATTCCATAATGCATTTGGAGTAACTACCACCACTTCATGTGATGACCCTAACCATTTCGCAGCAAAGGTAGCAGCTGTATGTCCAGCAACTCCTCCACCAAGTACAACAAGTCTTGCCATAAGTATTCCTTATATATAATATTGTTATGAATTATAACTAATTCTAATAACTTCATAACAATATTATTCTAATTATTTTTAATATTAGCTTAATTAAGTATTATATTTAGTTATAGTTAGAATAATATTGACCATTAGTCAAATTAACAAGTTATTAAGTTAATTTAGTATAATATGACCAATAGTCAGTAAAAGGATTGTCAAGATGCCAAAGATTGTAAATAAAGCTCAAAAGAGAGAAGATATTGCTTTAAGTAGTACAGAACTATTTATTCAAAAAGGTTTTCATAATCTTACAGTTAGTGAAGTTGCCAAAAATGCAAAGATAGCCAAAGGTACGATATATGAGTATTTTGAAAGTAAAGAAGATATAGTATTTGCTATAATTGAATATGCTCAAACTAGCTATGATAAAGAAGTTTTAGAGAAAGTAAACAATACTAATAGTATTAAAGAAAAAGTATTGTCTTTATTTGATTTATGTATAGCACAAGGTGAAATGGCAATACAAAGACGAAAAATGTATAAAGAGTTTATTGTTGTATGTTTGGAAAATCCAAGCCCAAAAATGATTGAATTTCAAAATGATATAAAAACTAAATATATCACTTGGCTAAAAGATATATTACAAAAAGGTATTAAGCAGAAACAACTTAAACCAGAAGCTTTACAATTAGCAAATGGCTTATTTAGTACAGCAGAAGGGGTATTGGTATTTTCTTATTTTGACAACTATAATGAAAAAAATATTTTACCTTTACATATAGATATATTATTTAAATTAATAGAAATAGGAGAAGAAAATGAATAAAAAATTATTATTACTTACAGTTCCAGTGTTGTTACTTGCAAAAACTGTTAGCTTCCAAGAGGCATTAAGTTTAACATTATTAAACAACCAAGAGTTAAAAGCTAAAAAATTAGATATAAAAAAATCTGAATTAACTTTAAAAGAGGCAAAAGCTTATAATTATGGAAAATTAGTTTTTGATGAGAATATTATGAGAACAAATCATGCAGGACATGTATTTGGACTAAAATTATCTTCAAGAGAAGCTACATTTGCAGATTTTGGATTTTCACAAATGGGTAGTCCTATGGATACAGCCCCTGAAGATTTAAATAATCCAAAAGCAAGAAATAACTTTGAAACAAAAGTGACTTATGAAGCACCATTATTTACAGGATATAAACTTGAAAATGCAAAAGCTATGGCAGCACTGCAAATTATGGCAACAAAAGCTAAATACACTCACGATAAAAAATCAATAGGTTTAGAAGTTATAAAAGCTTACAACGGTGCTGTTGCTGCAAAACAATTTATTGATATGACTACTAAAGCTACAGCTATTACAAATAGATTTGTAAGTGTATCTCAAGATTTATATAACAATAAATTAACTAGAATCATTGATGTAAAGCAAGCTAAAATGGCTAAGCTTAGTATAAAAACTAAACTTCAAGAAGCTAAATCAAAATTTAAATTAGCAATTGCATATTTACAATTTTTAACTAATGACTTAGATATTAGCGATGTAAAAGATTTTACAATGATTACTGTTGATACTTCAAGCTTAGAATCTCTTCAACAAAAAGCTATAACAAATAGAGATGATTATCAGTGGATGAAACACAATACAGCAACTATGAAAAAGAATATAGAATATAAAAGCAGTGGTAAATACCCAACTATTGGTACACATTTAGAATATGGTCTAAATGACAATGAACCTACTGCATCATTAAAAAAAGATTATTATTTAGCAGCTATTGGATTATCATATACATTATTTGATGGTGATTTATCTAGTATTCAAAAGCAAAAAGCAAAAATTGATTATGCTAAAACAAAACAATACTATGACTATATGAAAGATGGTATTAATTTAGATGTTAAAAAGAACTACTTAGATTTTGTAACTGCAAGTAAAACACTTAATGAAAAAATCAAGATTAAAAATATGTCAGAAGATATTTTAAACGAAACAGAAAGTATCTATAAAAATAATTTAAAATTTCGAACAAATATGATGTATCTATTAATGGGTTTAGAAAATATGTTAAAAGCTCAAGCTGATGTAATCACTTCACAATATAACACAACAATCTCTTCTGCAAAACTAAAGTTAGCAACTGGTAAATCACTACAAGTAAAGGATAAGTAAATATGGAAAAGAATGATACTAGACTTGAACACTTAGAAAAAGAAATCAATAATATAGATTATGAATTACATAATCAAAATATTGCAGGAAAATTAGCAAGTGGATTTATAAGTCATCCACTTACTTCGGTTTTGTTCTTAGTTATTTTAGTACTTGGATATTTATCTCTTACTTTTATGCCAAGAGAAGAAAATCCACAGATGATAGTTGCTGGTGGTGTTGTAATAATTCCAATGCCAGGGGCAAAAGCTAATGAGATTCAAAAAGTTATTGTTGAGCCTTTAGAGAAAAAGATTAGAGAGATTAAAGGTGTTGAAAATATATTTTCAATAGCTAAAGACTCTGTAGGTATCATTCAAGTTCAATATTTTATTGGTCAAGGTAAACAAACATCTGATTTAAAACTTTATGATCAGATTATGAAAAATATGGATAACTTACCTAAAAATGCTATGCAACCTATTATTAAAACTATGGATATTGATACTGATATTCCTGTTACAACTATTGCTTTTTATGCAAAAGATAAAAGTTTAAGTCAAACTGGTCTTTATAAGAAGATAAATAAATTAGGTCATGATATAAATAAGATAAAAGATGTGGCACAAATTGGGCTTAAAGGTGAAAAAAAAGAACAATTTAATATTCTTGTAAATAGTAAAAAACTATCATCTAAAAGAATCACTTTAGGACAAGTAGCAATGGCTTTAGATGGATTGACATATAAACTACCAAATATTAAAGCAAATACAGTATCTGGCAACTTCACTGTAGTATCTATAGATAATGCACTTGAAACAAAAGAAGATATTCAAAATATTATTATTGATTCATATAATGGAAATCCTGTATATTTAAAAGATATAGCAACTGTTAATAAAGGGTTTGATATTCAAAATAAACAAACAGCTTTAATATACAGTAAACTAAATGGTTTAAATCAAAAAGAGATACCACAGCTTACAATGACTATTTCAAAACTAAAAGGTGCAAATACAGTTGTAATAAATGAAAATATTTTTAAATATCTTGATACTATTAAAGATGATTTAGAAAAAGAAAATATTGGATATATAGTTACTAGAAATGATGGTTATACTGCAAATCATGCTGTTAATGAACTTGTATTTCATCTTGTGCTTTCTGTTGTTATTATTGCTATTTTACTTATATTTGCATTAGGATTTAAAGAAGCAATTATTGTATCTCTAACTGTTCCTATGATTTTTTCATTGACACTTTTTATTGGATTTATGTTAGGAGAAACTATCAATCGTATTACATTATTTGCATTACTTCTTAGTCTTGGGCTTTTAGTTGATGCGGCTATTATTGTAATAGAAAATATACATAGACATATGCATGCACATGATGCAAAAGATAAAAGTTTAAAACAAATTGCAATTGAAGCAACAAATGAGATAGGAAACCCTACAAATATTGCTACTATTGCTATTATTATGACATTTATCCCGATGTTCTTTGTAGGTGGTATGATTGGGCAATTTATGCACCCTCTTCCTGTATTTGTACCTATATCATTATTTGTATCATTAGTTATTGCATATATATTTACACCATATCTTGTAACTAAATTATTAAAGAAAAAGGATCACTA
>CAYUNC010000063.1:0-3097 GCA_964445915.1 uncultured Arcobacter sp. | reverse complement strand
CAACCTCTTGATTTTGCTGGTATGGTAAAAGGTAGTGCTATGAAAAGTAGTCAAAATGAAGCAGAGATGATGGTAAATCTAAAGCAAGTAAAATATAGAACAGAACAAAGCTATAATATTATCTATAGAATAAGACCAATTATTCAAAACAAATGTTCATTAAATGGTGCAAATATTAAATTTATAGAACTTCCATCAGGACCTCCAACACAGGCAGATGTAGTTGTAGAAATTACAGGTGGTGATACTTTTGAAAGTAGAAGAGAGTTTGCAAATATAGTTGCAAATATTTTAAAAGACCAAAAAACACTTGTAGATATAGATGTCTTAGCAGAAGATACAACTTTTGAATTTTCATTAGTATTAAATAATAATAAAATTCTTGAAAGTGGTATAGGACTTGAGCAAATTAAAAAAATGCTTTATATCGCTTTTGAAGGTAGTGATATAGGTGTTATAAATAAATATAATGCTGAAAATCAAATAAAAATATTTTTAAGATTAGATGATTCAAGATTATTAAAAAATGCAACTAAAGAGGATATAGTAGAAAAGCTAAATAGCTTAAAACTTATGAACCCTATGGGGCTAATGATACCTATGGCTAACTTTATAAAAATAAAGAAAGTACAAAGAGTTGCTACAATAAATTCAAAAAATCTTCTTAATATTATTAATGTAATTGCAACAACCAATAAGGATAGTCAGATTTATCCATTGTTAGATGCAAGAAATGATATGTTAGATAAATTAACAACTAACTATGAAATCACAAAAACAAATAAGTTGAACTTATCTTTTAAAGATAAAAAAAGTGGTGAAGTTTTTAATCTAGTTTGGGATGGTGAATTAAAAGTTACATTTGATACATTTATAGAACTTGGTGCTGCATTTATTGGTGCATTGGTTCTAATTTACTTCTTAATGGTGATTTACTACAAAAGATTTGCTATTGCTGGTGCTATTGTGCTTTCTAGTTTTCTTTCGCTTATAGGTGTTATTATAGGGCATTATGTGATGGATTTAATTACTCCTGATACTTTTTACCTAACAGCAACCTCTTTAATAGGATTTATTGGATTAATTGGGATAAATTCTAGAAACTCATTATTAATTATAGATTTTGCCGAACAGTTGATGCATGAAAAGAATATGAATGCAAATAAAGCTATATCTGTAGCAACTGCAACAAGAGCAAAGCCTATTTTACTTACAGTTTTAGCAATTGTATTTGCAAGTAGTTTACTTGCTGGTGATGCAGTATTTGGTGGATTGGGTGTTGCTTTAATTGGCGGAACACTATTTGCTTATTTGGTATCATTGTTTTTTGTACCTATTACTATACAAAATAGTTTAAAAAAATTAGAAAAAGTAATAAAATAGACATTTTTTAAAGATAATTTATATTTTTGTTATAATTTAAATTATCTTTTTGTTTTAAAATGCTAGACTTATGGTAAGTAGTATCTTGAGTATTACAAAACCAAAGGAGTCCATTATGGCAAAAGAAAACAAAAAAAAGAAATTAAAGAAAAAATTAGCTAGAAAATTAGCTAAAAAGAAAAAAGCAAAGAAAATTGCTAAAAAGAAAAAAGCTAAAAAATTAGCAAAAAAGAAAAAGAACAAAAAAAGTTCAAAGAAAAAGAAGTAGTCAAATACTTTAGACAGACCTATTAAATAGGTTTGTCTTTAACTTCATATACTAATGCATATCTTTTGCATTTAATTTAAATTGTAAATAATCTGCAATTTGTATCAAACAAAAAGTAACTATAAATATAAATAATCCAGGGAAGAAACTAACCCACCAAGCAATTTCCAATACCTCTTTACCTTCACTTAAAATACTCCCCCAACTTATTTGTGGTGGATTTATACCTAATCCTAAAAAACTAAGTCCAGATTCAGCAAGTATTGCACCCCCTACTCCAAAAGTAAATGATATAAGAAAAATAGGTGCTAAAAGTGGTGTAAAATATTTTAAAATGATTTTTGATTTTTTAACATCTGCTAAACTAAGTATTTTTATATATGGTTTGCTAGCAATTGCAAAGCTTTCACTTCTTATCATTCTAGCCATTCCCATCCAACCTGTACTAAATAAAACAATAATCAATACTAAGATAGAAGCTTCCATATAACTTACAAGTGCCAAAAGTAAAAAGAAAGTTGGGAAAGTTAAAAACAAATCAATAAGAATAGTGATACTTTTATCTACATTACCTCTAAAGTACCCAGCACTAACTCCAATAATCAAACCAATAAAAGATGTAATCATAGCAGATAAAAAGCCTATAAATAGAGAAGTTTGTCCACCCTCAAGTATTCGTGCAAATATATCTCGCCCTAGCCTATCTGTACCCATAATATGCTCATAAGATGGTGCTAATAAAATACTTTGTGGATTTAATGTATATGGTGATAATGGATATATAAATGGAAGTACAAAAACTCCAAGTATGATAAAAGACAACAATACAATAAATATCTTATGCATTATTGTCGATAGTAAGTTAGACTACTCTTCCCAAATTTCTTAGTTTTGAAACAATCAAACTTACCTAAGGATTCAGGTAGTTTCAATCCAGTCATATGTTCAAAAACAACTAATATAATATTGTCATTTTCAATATTTCGTACTAAATCATAAGTATTATCATATATATCTTCCATACCATCTCTAAAATCAAAAGGTGGGTCTATATATACGATAATTTCTTCTTTATTTTTAAGAGATTGTACCATTGATGGAAACTTTTCAAAAGCATCTCCAAATAGTGTTGTACATTGGTCTTGACTTACAGCTTTACAATTTCTTTGAAGTATTCTATAAGAATCTTTATTGATTTCACAAAAGTAAGCTTCACTAGCCCCTCTACTTATTGCTTCAAGTCCAATACTTCCACTTCCTCCAAATACTTCTATAAAAGTAGTATCAATAATATCAAATTGCAATACATTAAAAAATGATTCTTTCAATATCGACTTACTACTTCTTGTAGTATCTAAGCTAGGTAAATCAAGAATTTGACCTTTGTATTTACCTGCTATAATTTTAGTTGTTGGTTTTATATTTTTTTTATTCATTAATTGTAAC
>CAYUNC010000062.1:0-7930 GCA_964445915.1 uncultured Arcobacter sp. | reverse complement strand
TCTGGTATATAAATATCCAATGGTGGTATAACTGCTTTTGTGTTCTCAATTACATTAAACCCCAATGACTTAACAAACTCACACAGTTCCTTTTCACCTTTAGAGTAAGTTTTATCTCTTGGATAACATACCGGACACATATAACCTTTTCTGTTCCATTGTTGTTCAAACTCATGACCACATTTTCTACACTTGAATGTTATTAGATCATGTGCATTACCATAATTACCTACAATATCTAACTCTAAGTAATCTAACATTTTGGTAAGTATTGGTATAAAATTGTTTTTTCGTGTTTGTTTAGTTTTGTTTTGTACGTATTCACTTTTAGATGGATTATCTACACCATACTTTTCTAAAAATGTGTGTTTGATCTTATTTTTTATGTTCTCGTTTTTGAATGGATTGTCTACACCATATCTATCTAAACAAGTTTGTTTTGTTCGGTCTTGTACTTCTTTACTTTTAGATGGATGATCTACACCATATTTTTCTAACCATGTTGATTTTTTCTTATCTTGTACTTCTTTACTTTTAGATGGATTGTCTACTCCATATTTTTCTAAGAACGTTCGTTTTCTTTTATTTTGTACTTTTTCATTTTTGAATGGACTATCTACTCCATATTTTTCTAAGAACGTTCGTTTTCTTTTATTTTGTATATTTTTATTTTTAGAAGGATTATTTACACCATATTTTTTTAAACATGTTGATTTTTTCTTATCTTGTACTTCTTTGCTTTTAGATGAGTGGTCTACACCATATTTTCTTAAACAAGTCTGTTTTCTTTTTTCAATACTTTTTTTACAATCAATCTTAATACCTTTGTTTTTACATTCTTCACACAAAAAATATCTATTACAATATATATTGACTTCAATTTTTTTACCACAGTTATGACAAGGTAGCGTTTTAGTTTTCATCACAAGTCCTTTTTACTTATTATATACAACTTTATTTATAAAGTAAAAACACAAAAAAAAGGCTGGTGATTAATTAAAATCACCAGCCTGAATTAAAAATTAACTTAGATTATTACGGCATATTTAAACATAACACGTAACGATAATAATTAGCACATCCAAAAATGTGAGTGTGAATTGCATAACGAGACATTAACCCTATAGTAGGATTGAAAGAATCTTCATAAGTTGTTTTTGATAACAATAATTGAACATATGGGCAATACACTACACCAGTATCATATTCAGATGGTCCTTTATACCCAACTACAAAGTGTTCTAAAGTAGCGAATGTATCTCTATAAACATTAAGTCTACCATCCATACTACCTACACGTGCTATTCCAGTAACCGCTGTGCTTACATCTGATGCTACTGGTTGAATAGTAAAAGCTGATGTTGATTCTAACGCAGCTGTGACTGTAGGATGTGTAATAATATAATTACCAGCGCCACGTCTTGTTGTAATGGCAATTAAATTGGCTTCACGAATTACTTTATTATAAAGTTCACGATATTTTTCACCTTCCCATCTGCCTGTAGTACTATTAAAATCCCAACTAGATGATGTTGCTGTTGAAGCTGTACAGCATGATTCTATTTGTTCAATTAACTCACGATCAATTTCAGCTGTGATTTCATATGATAAGATATCCATCATTTCTTCTTCAATATTTAAACCATGCATAGCTTTTAAATCTTGTGCAACTTCAAGCGACCAACGAGAACGTAATTTTCTAGTTTTAGCTTCCACCTGTTTTTTCGCAAGAGTCATACTAACTTCTTTGATATGTGTTCCAACACCAATTCCAAGACCGATGTCATTACCGACACCACTACCTTTTGCTGAACCCAATGCTTCAGCTGCTGATGTTGGTGTAGTCAATGACCAATCAGAATCAATTGTATTGTAACCTAGTTCTTCATCGACAGCACCATCATAAGGATCATGATGTGAAGAACGATATCTTATAGCAAAGGCACAACCAACTGGACTACTTAGTGGTTGAACACCAACTATTTCGTGTGCAATCAATTCAGGAAATGTACGCCTGACCATGGGAATAGCAATATTAAAAAAGTCACCGCTGGTTCCATAATCACCTGAACGATCAAATGTATATTCAGTGTTAGATGATTCATCCAGCCTCTTACCTTTTAAGTATACTTCATTAAACTCATTTTCTAATATAATAGCTGTAGCCTTTTTAATCCTATTATTTTTAATAGAAGGACCTTCATTTAAAACATCCTTCCATTTTTCTAATAATTTATTAATATCCATTTTTCTTCCTCCAGTATTTATTATAAGCGCCTAACTTCTACCACTAAAGTGGTAAGGTTTGCGGCGGACTAAAGCCAATTTTAATCATTCTCTCTTAGTAGCTTCACAAATCTATCTATTTGCATTTTAAATGGTGTTTTATCTTCGTCTATCTCTTCTTCACTTTTATTTTCTTCTACTTCTGATAAACCTTTACCTTCTACATCTAAATCATCATATTTTTCTGTTTTATTAAAATTAGAATTAACTATAATATCGAACTTTCTATCAATATCATTTTTAGTTTTAACATCTTCTAACAAACTCATAACCATATCTCTTTTTTCTTCTGTCAAACCTTCGCATTTTTCTCTTTTGTAAATTTCAGCTGCAAAATCAACAACATCAGATTCTAACGCAAGGTTTTTTTCGTACTGATCATTAAGTTGTTCTTGTAAATTTAATATTTCATCTCTGGCTTCTTTTAATAATTTTCTAGCTTCTTCATCCAGAGTTCCTTCATCGACAGCAATCCTTAACTTAAATTGCTCAATAAGATCGTCATATAATTCACCTTTTTTGGCAAATTTTTCAATTTTTTCAGGAATTACAAGTTCCTCTTCAAGAATTGAATCAACAAAGTTTGAAAATTTTTCTGTAATATCTTTCTTATACTCTTCAAACTTTTCTTCATATAACGAAATCAAATTTTCTTTTTCTTCTGTAATAGCTTCATCAAGTTTTTCTTTTACTTTAATATCGATAATATCATTAATTTTATCTATTACTTGCTTTTGTTGTTCTTCATTAAGAACGTCTATACCCAGAAGTTTTGTAATGTCATCTAAATTCATCAATATATACGCCGTAATGACTCCGATATAAATACCGGAGATAAAACAGCTTTCCTCCTTTTTTTATTAGAATTAGAAATATAATTGATATTATATTGTCAGCATTTAAAATATTAACCGACAATAAATATTTTTTTTAAATTTTATTATTTAGTTCTAACTAAGGTCATTCAACCTAAGATTTTAGCAAGCTTCGTTATTCAAAGCAAGATAATTAACTCTTAATATTCCAACTATTTCTATATCTATTTATATAAACAAAAAATTTTTGTGTTTTTTTATACATAAACCTTTTTCTTAATTTTACCTAATTTAGCTCTTATTTTTGCTAATCTGGCATATCTTCTGCCGGCTGCTGATTTTCTCCACTTTTTTGCCGCCCTTCTTAGTTTAGATCCCATTGTTCTTTTTTTCTTTTTGTATGCTCTTTGGGCAGCTCTATGTTCTTTTCTGCTGATACGCATTCTTAGTTTTTCATTAACAGCATCATCATCGTCATCATCTATATAGTCATCAATATCAATATCAACACCTAGAGCAATCATTAAGTCATCTAGTTTTTCTAATTGTTCTTCTGTAAATAAATCAAAGTCTAAAGAATCAAGAAAAATATCTAATTTCTCTGAAACAGTATCAAAATAATCTTCATCAACTTCAGTATAATCGTCAATATAATCTATTATTTTCTCTATAATCATTAATATATATACCGTGAAGACTCCGATATAAACACCGGAGAGAAAACGGCGACCCCCTTTGTATATTTCTATTTTTATAAATTCTTTTCTACTTTATGAAAAAATTTAAGAAGTTTTTCTGTATATTCCTTCTTAGCAGATTCAATTAAATTTATATTATCTTCTTTATCATATGGTAAATAAAAATTTTTACCTTCATATATACCATTCAACCAAGAACCACTATTACTTGGAGATCCAACTATATCATATGTTACCAAGGAAAAATCTTCATTAACCCATCCTTCATCACTGACTGTTCCCAATCCTCTTGACGATATACCAACTTTACCACCATCTTTTATAATTGATTTTAATATCTCTCCATTTGGAGTAGACAATATTTTAGCTTTACCAAAAATATTATTTCCTTTCCATTCTAAATGTTCAACTATAATAGCTGCTTTATCAAGATTTATTTGGGGACTAGTTGGATGATTCAATTCACCATAAGCACATTTATTTTTTATTTTTTCTTTAATATATTTGTCAACTTCTCTTTCCAAAATATTTTTTGGATATTTTCTGGAATTAGCATTTTCCACAAGTGCTGTACTAAAAATACCAACAACATACATATTTTTACTACTTTCTTCAATTAACTCAATATCATATGATTGTTCAGTTATTAATTTAACTAATTTTTTCATTGCATATACGTCGTATATACTCCTGCATTCATACCGGAGAGAAAACGACGACCCTCCTTTTTTTTATTAGAAATATATTGACATTCTCTTCGCTCTAAAATATTTAACAGTTTTTTTAATTGTAGTTAAAACTAGTCAATCTGATCTTTTGTAAGCTCTGTTTTTTCAAAGCTTGACAGCTGATCGTCATCAACTTCATCATCAAATTCATCGTCATCAACTTCATCGTCAACATCAACACCAATTTTATCTGATATATATTCACTTTTTGCTTTATTTATTTCTTTTTTTAATATTTCTTTTGCTTCAACATAGTTGTCTCTTTCAAAACAATCCAAAGCCTTTTTAATATTTTCTAAGTTCACAGGCATATATTACATTCTCCTTTTAATAATATTTATTATTTTTTTAAAAAATATTACTTAGTATTTTTCACTACTAGATTCTAACTCTCTTTCCTTTTTTAAAAATTTTTGATTTTCCTCTATTTTATCATCATCCCATTTTAAAAATTCTTTTTGTAGAAATACTTTAGAAAATTCAGATTGATTTGCTAGTTGTAAATAATTATTAAAATGTGTTTCCATTAAGTTTTGTTGTTGCCTTTCCTTATAATAACTAGGTGGAGTCATAGTTATATAAATGTCATCATCATCTATTTTGATACCTTTGAATTTTAAATGTTGTATAAATGTGTTTTTAATACTTTTACAAAATTTATCCTGTTGTCTTTTTAAAAATATAGACCATTTAACTTCATCTCTTGATATCTCACCAGCAGGACTTCCAGTAAATAAAATATCTGATTCTCTTTTTTCTTCCATTGAAGACACTCTTGATAAAGGATACTTTAGAGATCTGTATAATTTTCTACTAAAATAATATACATCATCAAGTTCAGTAAATCCTTTTGCATTGCCTCCAACTGTAGATACATCAGATCCTCTACCATCTGATGAAACTGGTAGATAAAAATCTTCTATCATTGAAAAAATATTAGGATCATTAGTCAGCCTTCCGGTTGATGTATTGTATGTTTGAGTCCTGGAAAGCTTTCTTTTTACTTTTTCTGTATATTTCATAGCTTTGTCTATCGGCATATTTCCAGTATCAATTTTAAACACGAATCTCTCTGGAGCTCTTACTATGCGATATATTACAACTGATGTTTCTAATAATTTTAATTGGTTATATGGCACCCTTGTTTTATCAAGATATCCTATAATATCTTTTCTATTTCTACCATATACACCATAGTCTATAAAACTGATTTGATCTGGATAAAACAAAATAATATCCTTTCTTTTTCTGGCTTCTTCTATTGTAATTGCTCTTTTAGCTTCTGGTTTTAAATATTGCATAAACATTTTTATTTTTCCTGTAATAACATCATAATCAAAATCCATACTTTCGCTAGGTAATTTTTTAATTGATATTATACCGTTTTTTTTGTTTTTTTCGTCTATTACTTTTTCATAGTATAACCTTCCATCTATCAGATAACTTCTAAACATATCTTCAATTTTATGATTTAAATTAAGTCTGTTATATACTAAGTCATTAAATGCATCACTTATTTCTCTTCTTGCGTTTTCGTTTTTTACTCTTTCTTCTTTTATTTCAAGTTTAAAAATATTACCATCTAAATCTTCTTGTGTTGATTCTATAACAGCATCCTCAATAACATCAGCAATCTCAGCCATTTCAGCCATCATTCTATAATTTTTTATTTTAGCTATTTCATTACTAAAACTTTGATTTAAAAATCTTTTATAGAAAGTATTAAAAGAAGATATTCTTTCAACTGAATACCCGTCGTCAACAAATTCAAATCCTTCTCCTGATCTGCTTTCTATCTTTTTGATATTTTCTGCTGGAGGTTTAAAAGCTTTTATTTCTTCTTCTAAAACATCTTTTCCAATTAACTTATTAAATATTTTTTTAAATGCACCCAATTATTCATACCTCCGATGATTTAGTTAAATAATTAAAATACTTTTCTGCCCAATACGGTATACTTTCTTTTCTTATTGAATGATAAATTTTAACTATGTCAATTTTCCCATTTTTTCTATTAACTTCACCCTCACCAACTATAAATGATCTGTCTTTTATATTTTTTGTTGAAATAAATCCATTATCATATAAAAAATTAACAGCAGTACTGTGTAATAAATTATATCTCCACACAATTAACTCTTTATTTGTATTATTTATTAAAAACTTAACACTTCTTAAACTTCTTAATTCACCTTTTTGAGGATTAATAAAAAATTCTATATACTTATTACCAAACATGTCAGATGCCAAATATTTTTCATTAAGTAATTTACTTATTTTATTTATAATATTATTTTCAATCACGACGTATTTTCCTATTAATCATACCAATTCCATACATTAAAATTTTCTAGTGGTTTTGTAAAAAATTTATCAGCCCAATGTTTTCCTGAAACCTTATTATGTACATAATCTCCTCTTATTTTCCCTTCTAGTGTCACCCTACCAGCACCACAATTAATACTTTCTTGATTTTTAGTTAATAAATTTTTACTCTTCAGATATTTTATTGCTGGTTCGTGTAAAACACATGCTTTCCATACTATTAAATTTTTATTTAAGTCATCTATTACAAATCTGACTTCTCCGAGTTCAATTAATTCCTTTCTACTAGGATTAACAAAAAATTCAGTATATATTTTGCCAATCTTTTCAGAATCTAAGTATTCTTCATTAAGTAATTTATTTATTCTGTTTATAATATTATTCATTAAAACCCTGTATTTTTTTATTATGTTAGTGAAAACAATTCTTTCTCTGTAATAATCTTAAAATGATATCCGTTTCTTATACAGTATGCATTAGCAGACTTCCATTTTGATATATTTCTTTTGTATGTTTTTATTTCAGTCAATATTGTCTTAGCTTTTTTTCTGCTAGTTTTTCTTGGTGGAACTGTTTCTTTATAGGGTTTTATTTCTACTATATATATATTTATATTATTGTTTTTATCTTTTATTTTTAATATAAAATCTGGATAGTATCTTCTATTTTTTTGAGTTGCAACATCAAAGTATGGTATAGCAATACATTCTGATCCCCATTCTATAACATTATCATTAATGTCACACCATCTACAAAAAGCTACTTCCCATGAACTTCTTAGTATTATAGGTGCATTTCCTTTATATTTTTTTTTGTTAACTGGTTCATATATCACATGTTTTTTTGGATCAAAATTATATTTTATCATATGCGACATTTACTAAAGCGGTAAGATTTGCAGCAAGCTAAAACCAATTTCTATTATGATTTTAAATATTTTTCTAAATCCTCTTTTGTAGCTTTTGGATTTTTGCCAATATATTCTTTGTACTCTTTAGGACTTTTAGTTGACTTCAGATTACCGTATTTGGTCTTTATATAACCTTTTATCCAAGTACCATTTTCCCATGTGCCATTT
>CAYUNC010000061.1:0-7988 GCA_964445915.1 uncultured Arcobacter sp. | reverse complement strand
TAATGAATCAAATAAACATCCAATACTATAAAACAAAATATGCCCAATTTATATTAGGTTCATTTGAAAATAAACTTTGCTTATTGGATTTTAGATATAGAAAGATGAGAGAGACTGTTGATAATAGGCTTAAAATAGGTTTAAAAGCTGAGTTTGTAGAACAAGATGATGAAGTTTTAAAAGAGACTAGAAAACAGCTTGATGAGTATTTTAATATGACACGAAAAGAGTTTGATATACCACTGATTACTGTTGGTACTGCTTTTCAAAAAAGTGTTTGGGATGGCTTGATAAAAGTATCTTATGGTACTACTTCTAGCTATTTACAATTAGCAAAAGATATCAACAATGAAAAAGCAGTAAGAGCAGTAGCGAGTGCAAATGGAGCAAATGCGATAGCTATAATTATACCTTGTCATCGTATCATTGGAACTAATGGAAAACTTACTGGATTTGGTGGTGGATTGCCACTTAAAAAGAAGTTATTAGAATTAGAAAATAACTTATTTACTACATAGTACAAAATGACAAATACAATTTTAGAAACACTAAATAACTTAGGTGAAAAAGACTACAAACTTTTTAACTCCAAAATCATACCAACAAAACAAAAAATGCTAGGGGTTAGAATACCTATATTGAGAGATTTGGCAAAAGATATTATTAAAGAAGACCCTTTTACATTTATTGAATCTGATAAAGCTAATAGTTATGAGATGATAATGTTAGAGGGGATGGTTTTAAGTTATATGAAAAAGCCATTTTTAGAATTGTTACCTTATATTGATAATTTTTTAGACAAAGTAGATAACTGGGCTCAGATAGATTCTGTAGTTTGTAATTTTAAAAAAATCAATAAAGATGAAGGCTTAGTAGTTATAAATAAATGGCTAGAATCTGATAAAGAGTTTGTTGTAAGAGCTGGTCTTGTAATGCTTTTAGACCACTACATTTATGAGGAATATTTAGAGTTGATATTTAAGACAGTTCAAGATGTAAAACATAAAGCATACTATGTTTATATGGCAAATGCTTGGCTTATCTCTGTATGTATGGCAAAGTTTCCAATCCAAACAATAGAGTTTTATAAATCAAATTCACTTGATAGTAAAACTATAAATAAATCAATACAAAAATCACGAGAAAGTTTTAGGGTTTCTAAAGAACATAAAGCATTATTACTTAATTATAAAAAATTATAAAGAAGTATATATTCCCATTATGATAAATGGGAATATATTATGATAGATTATTTACAGTGTGAAGCTTTAAACATACCAAATTTAAGACCAGTACCACCTTTGTCTTTTTTAACAGTATAGTTTGTTTTTACAGGATTACATTCATCAATCCAGCTATAGATATCGTATATCATAACTTTTTTGTATCCCATTCTTTTAAATGTTTCTGATTCAATTGATGCTCTAGCAGCAGAGTTACATACAATTATGATTTTATCTTTAATAAATTTACCATCATCATCCAATGTAAAATTTGCAAGTGCTTTTTCAGGAGCTTGTCTTCCAATTCTTTGACTACCTTTGATATGAGCACCTGCCCACTCTACTTTTGTTCGCACATCTAGTACTGCCCAGTCTTTTGCTTTAATAGCTTTTTTTACATCTTTTGTTGTTGCATATGTACCTGCTTTTTTATGCTCATTTTTTAATTGACTTGATAATTTCTTATAATCAATAAACTCTGCTGACATATTTGTAGTAACAATAAGTGCTACTGTTAATGCGATTTTTCTTAACATTTGTTTTTCCTTAATTTTAAATTCTAATAATATTATCATAAGTAAACTTAATATTAAAATAAAAAGATATATAAGCTAAGGCAATAAATAAAAGACTAGACTAACTCTTGAACTCTTCCAACTTCACCAGTAGTAAGCATCACTTTTATACCATGAGGATGCGTTGGTGAAGATGTTAATAGTTTTTTAACTATACCTTTTGTAAGATTGCCACTTCTTTGATCTTTTTTTAAAACAATATTTACTGTTGCACCTTGCTTTATATCAAATCTTTTAGGAGGTATTGGCATAGTTAATTATACTTTATAGTTTAAAATAGATTTAGCAAAATCAATATTATAAAAAAAGATAATTTTAAAATCCAATGTTACTTTTGTTTTCTTCTCTTGCGTAGTATCTAATATCATAAATTCAAAACCTTCACAAGCTTCATCTTTAGGTACGATTGTTATTTTAATAGGTTTTAACACTCTCATCATATTCATAGTGCTTTTATACTCTTTTGGGTCTAGCCCCGCAATCATATCTCCACTTTTTTCCTCTTTTATCATTGCTGATTGAAGTATAGTAAGTGTGTCTTTAAAAATACTCTTTTCCCAAAGCAATCTTCCACTGCTATAGTGAAATATTGCTGTTTTATTTAAAAGTGCTTTTGGTTTGCTAGTTTTTATATCTTCTATCATTTTAAGAAAAGCGTTAACACCACCTACACTATTTGCATTTTTTATAAAAGTATTGTGTAATTGTTCTTTTTGTTGAGTTGGTAAATCATTAAAATTCATTCTTTGTACCTTGGTTGTTTAATTTAGTGGAAGTATATCTAAAATTTTCACAATCAGCTTATTTTCTAATAGAAGTTGCCGTTAAAAATATATAATCTTTTCCAGTAATAGTAACTCTAAATTTCTTTTGTTGTAAATACTTCTTACAAAATACAACATCACTATACATCAAAGACAACTCTGAGAAGTTGTAGTTTGGTACTTTTGCCCCATATATCATCTCACCATCTACCCAACGACAATTTGGTAAGCCCATTATCATAGCACCATCTTTTTTTAAATAATTTTGGACTAAAGATTGGAATAAAAGTTTAAAATTTATATTTTTACTTTGTAGTGTTCCTATAGTTATAATAAGGTCAAAAGGCTCAAGATTTAACTCTTCCAAATGATTTATATCATGGCATATAAAAGATATATTTTCATCATCAAGTCTTATTTTTGCTTCATCAATAGCACTTTGACAATAATCAATCCCTACAAGTTCTAAATTTTTAAAGTTTTTTGCATATTTTTTAACTATATCAAATTCATCGGCTTTATTAACACCTAGATTTAAAATTCTTATTCTTTTATCTATATTTACATTTTTTAATGCTTGTTTATAATAGTACAAAAAAGATGTTTGTTCATTTTTATTAATTGTAAAAAATGTCGAATCTTTTCCGTACTTTTGTTCAACAATATCTTTTTGATTATGAAATGACGAAGATATATCTAACTTTTGAAACTGTATTAAAATAGAGTTATCATCTTGTTGTATCGGAATAAGCATCTTACAATATAATATTTGTGCTAAATCAACCCAATTTTTTAGATTTAAATCAAATACCTGAAATGCCAATATATCATCTACTTTAAGATTGATTATCTCTTCTTCTAAAATATTTATTATCTCATATAAACTTTCATTTGTAAATTTTATCATATGTAAATATACTAAAGTTTTTCTATAAAAACAATAAAAGCTAATTGACTAAAAAATTTAGATATAATCGCAACCATAAATATAACACTAAAGGGTACGATACGATGACAATAGTTACAGGAGCAACGACTGCTATTATTACACCATTTAAAAATGGTAAATTAGATGAACAAACTTATGCTAAATTAATTCAAAGACAAATCAACAATGGTATAGATGCTGTTTGTCCAGTTGGAACTACAGGGGAAAGCTGTACTTTACAATTTGATGAAGATGTTAGATGTATTGAGATTGCTGTTGAAGTTTGTAAGGGTACAAATACTAAAGTTCTTGCAGGTGCAGGAAGCAATGCAACACACGAAGCAATTAGAATTGCTCAACAAGCACAAAAGCTTGGTGTTGATGCTATATTTTCTGTAAGTCCTTATTATAATAAACCTTCTCAAGAGGGTCTTTATCAACACTATAAAGCAATAGCTGACAGTGTTCCTGACTTAGGTTTTATGCTTTATAATGTACCTGGACGAACAGGTGTAGATATCTTAGCTCCTACTGTTCAAAGAATTTATAACGACTGTGCAAATATGTATGGTATCAAAGAAGCAACTGGTAGTTTAGATAGAGTGATTGAACTTCAATCTTTAATGCCTGATTTAAAAATATTAAGTGGTGATGATGCTATTGATTTTGCGATGCTTACAAGTGGAAGTGCTGGTATTACATCTGTAACTGCTAACCTTTTACCTGATTTAAAAAGTAAATTAGTTCATGATACATTAGCTGGAAACTTAGTAGAAGCAAAAGCATTAAGTGAAAAACTTTATGCGATAAATACAGCTATGTTTTGTGAAGCAAATCCAATTCCAATCAAGGCTGCTATGTATATTGCAGGTTTAATTGATACTTTAGAGTATAGACTTCCATTAACAGCACCAAGTGTAGAAAATATGAAAAAAATAGAAAAAGTTTTAGAAAAATATAAGGTAGTAAAATAATGTCAAACAAAGGTAAGACACTTGTAATTACAGGTGCAACAAAAGGTATAGGAAAAGCATGTGCTTATAGATTTGCAAAAGAAGGTATCAATATCGCTTTTACATATAATTCAAATGAAGAGAGTGCAAAAGAGATTGCCAATGATTTAGAGAAACAATTTGGTGTAAAAGCTAGATATTATCCATACAATATTTTAGAGCCTGAAACTGCTAAAGAGTTGTTTTTAGAGATTGATAAAGATTTTGATAGAGTTGATTATTTTATCTCAAATGCTATGATTTATGGTCGTGCGGTTATTGGTGGATATAATAAATTTATGAAACTAAAGCCAAGAGGTCTTAACAATATTTATACTGCAACAGTTGATGCTTTTGTAACAGGTTCTCAACAAGCTGCAAAAAGAATGACTAATGGTGGAGCAATTGTATCTTTAAGTTCTACTGGAAATCTTGTTTATATTGAAAACTATGCAGGTCATGGAACTAATAAAGCAGCGGTTGAAGCTATGGTTAGATATGCAGCTACTGAACTTGGAGAGCAAGGTATTAGAGTAAATGCAGTATCTGGTGGACCAATTGAAACTGATGCTTTAAGAGCATTTACAAACTATGAAGAGGTAGCTGCAAAAACTGCTGAATTATCTCCATTAAATAGAATGGGACAACCTGAAGATTTAGCTGGAGCTTGTTATTTCTTATGTAATGATGAAGCTAGTTGGATTACTGGAACTACTTTAATCGTTGACGGTGGGACAACTTTCAAAAAATAATGACACAAACAAAAGAACAAAATTTAAACTTACCAAATATATTAGCTAGTCTAAGAATACTTCTAGCACCATTAATGCTATGGTTTATGGTCGATCAATCAAATCCTATATTTGATGGTTGGCACCCTACTTGGTTTGATTATATTGCTGGTTTAATTTTTGTTATCGCTTCTGTTACTGATTTTTTTGATGGCTTTATTGCTAGAAAATGGAATCAGATGACAAAACTAGGAGCAATCATAGACCCACTTGCAGATAAGATGCTTATGCTAGCAGGTTTTATTGGTCTTTTAGTTATGGGAAGAGCTGGTGCTTTTGCTATATTCCTTATCCTTTCAAGAGAATTTTTTATCACAGGGCTTAGAGTTGTTGCAGTTGCTGAAGGTAAAGAGGTAGCTTCAAGTATGGCAGGTAAAATTAAAACTGTTGTACAGATGATAGCTATTGGATTTTTACTTATGAATTGGCCATTTGCTACTGAGCTTTTATGGTTAGCAGTTGCATTTACACTTTATTCTGGTTATGAATATATAAGGGATTATTTAAAATAATATTCTTATATATTAAGAAGAATATTGATATAATTATCAAATTTTTAATTTAAATAAAAAAATTAAGTAAAATATTATATAAGGGATTCAATGAAATTAATAGATTCTATAAAATCAATTAAATCACTAAATTTAATAAGGTCTCTATACTTTAGAATGACTTTTATTCATTATGTTGGTATAGTTTTACTTATTGCTAATGCTCTTATATTAACTAGTAATTTATATGCCCAAATCGTTCAGCTTGTTATCGCTTTAGTTATATTATTACACGAACTTGATGAATATAAGAATGGTAAATTATTGTCTAGAAAGATATCAAAGAAGTTAGAAACTAAAGATAGTAGTATTAAAATAAACACTTCTTTTTCTACAGAATATGATGTATTCCATAAAATCTTTCAACAAGAACAAGATGAGATACAAAATCTTCATACTGATAGTATATTTATAGAAGAAGTGATAAAATTTACTAACAATATTAAATCTGGTAACTTCAATCAAACTCTAAGCTCTACTCCATCTTCACAAGCTTTGAAAAACTTAAAAGTAATTTTAGATGAGATATCATTGGATTTATATGATTCTTTTACAGATATAGATAATACATTATCAAAAATTTCATTAGGTGAATTTAATATAAAAACAAATCTTAAAGATGAAGGTGAGTATCAAAAACTTAATTACAATCTTTCACACTTAACAAAATCTCTAAATTCAATAGTTGAGGGATTACAAACATCTATTATAAATGTAGAAAATGGTAATTTTAGTGATAAGCTAGATACAACAGAATATAAAGGTGCTTTTTTAGATATAGCAAATAATATCAATAATGTTAAAGATAGTTTTAACCATGTTATAAAAGATATAAGTAATATTATGGATAAAATATCTAAAGGGGATTTAAGTGCTAAAATTACAACTCAATATGAGGGCGACTACCTACAATTAAAAGATAATATAAACTTAGCAATACAAAAGTTAAGTACAACACTAAGTGATGTTAATGAGAAATCTACAGGTATGATAAATGGAGTTAATGAACTTGATAATACACTACAATCACTATCAGGGAATTTTACTGAACAAATAGCTTCTACTGCTGAGAGTATGATAGGTATTGAGATGATGGTAGCTAGTTGTTTTAGTAATGTTACTCATGCAAAAAAAGGTGATAAACTTGCAACAAAAGTAAATGATATTGTAGAAGATGCAAAAGATGCTGTAGGTAATACACTTGCTGTAATTCAAGATGTTTCTAAAAAAACAGACCAGATAAAAGATATAGCATATCAAACTAATCTTTTAGCATTAAATGCAGCAATAGAATCAGCAAGAGCAGGAGAACACGGAAGAGGTTTTGCTGTTGTTGCTGTAGAGGTTAGGAAACTTGCTAAAAGGTCTCAACAAATTGCAGATGAGATAGCATCTATTATGGAAACTTCACTAGAAGAATCAAATAAAGCGTCAGAACTTATGAATGAAATGGCACCTAGTATTCATACTGGAAATAAATTATCAAAAGATATATTAAAACTTTCACAAAATCAACAAAAAGAAGTTATGCATTTAACTACTACTTTAGGTAAAATAGATAAACTATCAAAAGAAAATGTTACCACTTCTGAAAATGCGGTAATAGAGTCTACAAATATGAATTCTATAGGAAATGAGTTACAAGAGAGTATAGAATTTTTTAATAAAAAAGAACAAGGAAAATAGAGTGGAATTAGTTGAATGGAACGATAGTTTAAGTGTAGGTATTAGCAAAATTGATAAAGAGCACCAAGTATTAATTAAATTAATTAATGATTTAAATGATGCAATGCAAAATGGTACAGCAAAAGATATTATTGGTAGTATCGTAGGTGAATTAGTAAAGTATACTGTTAATCACTTTAAAACTGAAGAAGATTGGTTTGAAGAGTATAACTACCCAGATACAGCAGCACACAAGCAAGAACATAGTGAATTTGTAGCAAAAGCAGCAGAATTTCAAGCTGGTTATGCAGATGGTAGTATCACATTAACAATAGAAATCATTACTTTCTTAAGTGACTGGATTGAAGAACATATTAATGGTACAGATAAAAAATATACACAGTTCTTAAATGATAAAGGTATTTCTTAGAAATATTTCTTTAATAAAGACTTAATTAATGCCTAGAAACTTTTTTATAAGTTTTTGGGCATTTTTTAT
>CAYUNC010000060.1:0-8008 GCA_964445915.1 uncultured Arcobacter sp. | reverse complement strand
AGGTCTTCTACCTTGCATACTTACATTGTTTACCATTCTTGAAGTTGAATCACCCCAGTTTTTATACATAGATAATCTACCTGAAAATTTTAAATTATCAGCTATTTTAGATTTCATATTAAGATTTAACTTAGTTCTCCAAATACCTTTTGCATCATATTTATCACCATTTGCATAAGTATTAGAATAGTTATTCATCTCAATTCTCATACCAACACCAAATTTAATCTTATCAGTTAAACTACTTGTTTCAACTTCTTCAAGTCTTTCATCAATCTCTTCAACATCTTCTGTTACAGTTTTTAACTCATTGATCTCTTTTTGTTGAGCATTTATGATTGACTCTAACTTAGATATTCTTTCTTCTACAGTTAATGCACTTGCACTTGTAGCTAAAAGTGTTGCTGCTGCGATACTACTTAAAATTATTTTCTTTGTCATTTGATATTATCCTTACATTCCCGCAGCTTCTGGTGTATCAGAATCCGCAGCATGGTTTACTAAATATTCTTTTAGCACATTTTTATCTTCATCACTTAAAGCATCAATTCCATACTTTTTCATCTTCTTAGCTTTTTTGAAAACTCTTATCCATTGCTTTGAAGCTTTAGATGAAGCACTTAGTTTTAAATCAGCTGCTATTGTTTTACCACTATTGGCAAAAACACTTATACTACATAACAATGCAATAATTACTATTAATTTTTTCATAATTTTCCCTTTTCTAAAATATTATTACTATTATTGTATCTAAAATAACTTAAATTCTTCAACTTTTGAAATATTATTTTCTTTAGATAAGTTATTCGTTTTAAAGAACTCCATACTTTCTATTAGTCTATCTGCTTTTGATGCCATAGAGTCAGATGTTCCTGATAACTCTTCGGATGCTGTTGCATTTTGTCCTGTTATTTTATCTAGTTCTACTATCTCTTCATGAATTTGTTGTATCTCTATATTTTGTTCTGTTGCTAGTTCAGATATACCCTCTATTAGAGATGTTGTTTTCTCCATATTTGGGATAATATTTCTCATAAGTTGTCCAGCTTTTGTAGATTGTTCAAGGGTAATACCCATAATATTTGTTATCTCATTTGCAATATCTTGACTTCTTTTTGCCAATTTACGAACTTCAACAGCAACTACTGCGAAACCTTTTCCATGTTCCCCTGCTCTTGCTGCTTCAATTGCTGCATTAAGTGCAAGAAGATTTGTCTGGTATGCTATATCTTCTATTAGTGCTGTTTTTGCTGATACATCTTTTACCACTTCTAATGTTTTATCAACTGCTATATTTGCATCTTTTGCCATTATATAAACTTCATTTGCCATATTTGCTGTTTGCTTAACATCATTTGCTTCATCTGCTATATTTGATGCTATTGTTTCAATCGCTTGTGTTGTTTCTTCTATTGAAGATGCTTGTGCTGATGCTGAAAGAGATATACTACTTGATGTTGTATTTACTTCATGTAAGGCACTTGATATAAACTTTGTTATATTGTTTACATCTTCTATAGTAGTATCTAACTTTAATGTTGTGTTATTTATAGAGTTCTTTAATACTAAATATTCACCCTTATAGTTTGTTGTCATCTTTGCAGTCAAATCTCCATGTGACAACTTTTCCATCACTGAATTTATATCACTTATTGCATTTGAAAAATTATCCATAACATCATTTATTCCATTAGAAATTTCTGCAAAACTACCTTTAAACTCTGAGCTGTCAAGTTTTTCATCAAACTTACCATCTCTTGCATTAGATACTGAAGTATTTAAGCCAATCAAAATAGAGTCTAAAGATTTTGTTAGATTCTCAAAAGCTTTATTTACTATTTTATACTCTCCCATCTCTTTAAGCTCAATGGCTGTTTTAAAATCACCTTGCGATACCATTAATAAGCCTCTTGATATACTATCAAAAGATTTTCCCAAGTCATCTATTACATCATTTAACAACTCTTTTATTTTATTTAATGCTGGATTTAAAGATACACTTCTAACAATCACATCGAAGTTACCATTCTTTAATGCTTCTGTTGTATCGTGTATTTCACTTATCATTTTATTGTCATTAGATATTGATTCTTCTATTATTCTAATATTTTCATTGATAATCTCAGCCATTTGACCTATCTCATTTTGCTTTGAGCCTTCAAGTAAACTTACTTTATCTTTCTTTTTATTTAAATAGTCAAAAAAGTTTACTAGTCCATTTTGAAAACTTTTTATAGAATTTGTGATACTACTAATAAACATTAATGATAATAATATAAATAATACAATCGAAATACCAGAGATAGCTAATATAAAATTATTACTTTTTTTCATATTTGCTGAGATATTTTTTATTTTTCTACTAAAGTTATTTTCTGATAGATTTGACAATCCTATTAGTTCTTGCCCCATTTTTGATGATATTGCATCTAGTCCTATTATCTCATCTACCCCATCTTCAAAATCTTGTTTAAAACTTTTATGTAAATTTGATGCTATGGTATAAAAAGATTTATATCTCTTCTGAATGGTTACAACCTGTTTTGATATAACTTTTAGATTATTTTGTTTAGATATTTTACCTATTGCCAATAGACCTTCTTTTATCTCTTTATCATACCATTTAGTTTTTCTAATCGTTTCTGCAGTAACCTCATCTGATATAGATGCAATAATTACTAATTTATTTAATTCTGAAATATTTTGTACTATTTTACTTATTTTATTTTTAAGAACTAAATCTATTTTTTCCATACTTTGAAATGTTTCATGAGTTTGTGATGAAAGATGACTTGTAAGACCAGTAATTAGAACTAAATTTACTATTGCTAGAAATGATAAGATTAAAATTTTGTATTTTATAGATATATTGTTAATAAAGTGCATTAAATATCTCCTTTAATGTAAAATGTTATCTAAAATATAATTAAATTCAGTGTAAGTTTAATGTAACTTTTATTATATAATAACTTTTATTATATAATAAAAAAGATAAGTTTTAAGGAAAATAATCTTTTAGATTACATTCCCATACCACCCATTCCACTCATATCTGGCATAGGAGGAGTTGTAACTTCATTTGTTTTTATATCACTTACTGTAGCTTCTGTTGTAAGAAGTAAAGATGCAACTGAAACTGCATTTTGCATTGCTACTCTTTCTACTTTTGTAGGATCGACAATTCCAGCTTCAAACATATCTACATATTTACCTGCAGATGCATCAAAACCTATATTTTCTTCTGTTGATTTTAATACTTCATTTGCTACAACACCTGCATCAAATCCAGCATTTTGAGCTATTTGTTTAAGTGGTGCTTGGATAGCTCGGACAATTATATCAGCACCTATTTGCTCATCATCACTTAGAGTTAATTTAATTTTACTTGCAGCTTTGATTAATGCAGCTCCACCACCAATAACAATACCCTCTTCAACAGCAGCTCTTGTTGCACTTAATGCATCATCAACTCTATCTTTTTTCTCTTTCATTTCAGTTTCTGTAGGTGCTCCAACTTTTATAACAGCTACTCCACCACTAAGTTTTGCCAATCTCTCTTGTGCTTTTTCTTTATCATAATCACTAGTAGTATTTTCTATCTCATTTCTAATTTGACCAATTCTAGCTTCAACAGCTTTTTTATCACCTGCTCCGTTTATTATAGTTGTATTATCTTTATCAATTACAATTTTACTAGCAGTTCCTAATAGTTCAAGATTAGCATTTTCTAAACTCATACCCATATCTTCAGAGATAACTTTAGCTCCTGTTAAAATAGCAATATCTTCTAAACTTGCTTTTCTTCTATCACCAAATCCTGGTGCTTTTACAGCTGCAATATTTAAACTTCCTCTTAATCTATTTACAACTAAAGTTGATAAAGCTTCTCCATCAACATCTTCAGCAATAATTAGAAGTGGTCTTTGTGTTTGATTTACTGCTTCTAAAATAGGTAACATCTCTTTTAATGAACTTATTTTTTTCTCACTTAAAAGTATAAATGGGTTTTCAAGTTCAGCTGTCATCTTTTCCATATTTGTAGCAAAATAAGGAGATAGGTAACCTCTGTCAAACTGCATACCTTCAACTACATCTAATTCATCATAGATACCTTTTGCTTCTTCAACAGTAATAACACCATCTTTTCCAACTTTATCCATAGCATCTGCAATCATATCACCAATAGCAATATCACTATTTGCAGAGATAGTTGCAACTTGTGAAATCTCTTTTTTATTTGCAACTGGTTTTGAAAGTTTTTTTAATTCAATCAATATTTGTTCACAAGCTTTATCCATACCTCTTTTAAGTTGTACTGGATTTGCTCCTGCTGTTACATTTCTAAGTCCCTCTTTGAAAATACTATGTGCTAAGATTGTAGCTGTTGTTGTACCATCTCCTGCTTCATCATTTGTATTTGAAGCAACCTCTTTTACAAGTTGTGCTCCCATATTTTCAAGTGGGTCTTCAAGTTCAATTTCTCTTGCTACACTTACACCATCTTTTGTAATAGATGGGCTACCAAATGATTTTTGAAGTAAAACATTTCGACCACGAGGTCCCATTGTTACTTTTACTGCATCTGATAATTTTTTAACACCTGTATATAATTTTTGTCTAGCTTCATCGCTAAAATGTATCTCTTTTGCCATTATTTCTGTCCTTTTTTAATTGCTTTTATGATAATTTACCAAGTACTTCTGCTGTTTCCATCACAAGATAATCAACATCATCTAAAGTAACAGTTGCACTTCTTGCAAACTTTGTAAATATTACTTGTTCTCCAACTGCTATATCTTTAACATCTTGACCAATAGCCATAACCTCAGCTTGAGTTGGTTTCTCTTTTTCTGCATTATCAGGAATATATATTCCACTTGCTGTTTGTGTTTCTACTTCTTTTACTTTTAGAAGAACTCTATCTCCTAGTGGTTTAAAATTCATTTTATATCCTTTTTTAATTGTTTATTTATATATTAGTATTTGTAATAAATCTAGTGCTAGGATTGTATATTATTTTTATACTTTTGTCAAGTAAATTAGGTATTTATTTGACTATATTAAATCTAAAAAATCACTTTTATAAATTAGTACTTCTTTTGTTTTTTTATTATATATAAATCTCTTATCTTCTTCTCTTATTTTTTCTAGAATCATAGCTTTTATCTGACTTTCACTTTTATTATTTTGCTTCATAAATATAAAAAAGTCTTGGATAGTCATCATATTAAAGTTATTTTTATCACTTTTAACTTCAGACTTTTTAGATGAATTTGATCCTAATTGATATAAGTTTCTCATCTCATTGAATGCAGATTGAAGTAAGCTTATCTCACTTTGAAAAACTAAGATAATATTCTCTTGACTTTTCTCAAGTCTTTGTATCTCATCTTTGTATTGGTTTCTCATAGCTTTTAATGACTTTTTTAATAATATAATTTGGTCATTTTTACCTACAATCACCTCATTAATATTTGTAGCTTTTACCTCTTGTATTTGTTTTTGAGGATTAATAACTAATTCATCAAGATAAACAAAAGTTTTCCCATCTTGTTTTGTAGATTTTAGTTTTCCATTTTTAATACGATAGTGAATACCTTGTAAAGAAAGTCCAAGTATTCTTGCTGCTTCACTACTTGAGACTAGCCTTTCCAAAATTTTATCCTTTTACTTTTTATCGCTATTAATTTCTATAACTGTATGAACATTTCCACGAGGATTAAAATCAGCTATAACTTTCATCCATCTTGGCTTTAATCCTGCATACAACTCATCAAATATCTCATTTGCACTATTTTCATGCGATATATGTTTATCCATAAATGAATTTATATAAAGCTTCAATGCTTTTAACTCTATTACTTTTTTATTTGGTGTATATTCTATTTTTATATTAGCAAAGTCAGGGTAGCCACTTCTTGGACATTTACACATAAACTCTGGAAGTTCTATCTTAATTGTATAGTTTTTTTTATGTTCATTTGGCCAATAATTTTCTTTACTCTTTATATTGAACTGCTGTATCTCTTTTTCACCATATTTCATTTGTATAAAATCCTATTATTTTAAATTAGATATATTATATCTAACCATAGTTTAAATATCTAATAACTTCTTTTCATACTCCTGAAGAATATCATCTAATTTATTTTGAGTTATTTCTAAAAGTTCAAAAGTCTCTTCAACTTCTTTTTCGTGCTTTGTTACAATTCCTGAAAGTTCTATAAGTCTACTATTGTCCCCATTCCCAGAAACAATAATAAGTTCTTTATGTTCTATCTCAAGTGATTCTTCTATTTCCATAATCTTATTTTCAAGTTTTTCAACCTCTTTTTTAAGTGGAGATGTTATTTTACTTCTTTCTTGAATTATAGCACTTCTTAATTTTTTATTCTCTTTTTTATTGATTTTTGGAGTTGTTAGTTTCTTTGATTCAACCTCATCTTCTTCCCAACCAATCTTTTCTAAAAATTCATTGTAGTTACCATCAAAATATGTAGCTTTACCTTTAGCAAATACTATAAGTCTATCACAAACAGCACGAAGAAGTTTTTCACTATGAGTTACTATAATACAAGCACCATCAAAGTTTTTAATAGCAAGTGTCAATGACTCAATAGATTCCATATCAAGATGATTTGTAGGCTCATCTAAAAACAACATATTTACATCTGTTGCTAAAATCTGCCCTAACATCACTCTACTTTTTTCACCACCAGAAAGTAAAGATATCTTTTTCTTAGCACTATCTCCACTAAACATCATAGAGCCACAAATATTTCTAACTGTTGATTCTGGAAGTTTTGAATTTGCTACATATATCTCATCCATAATTGTATTTTTAGGATTTAAGTGTGCAATATTTGTTTGTCCAAAGTGTCCAAAAGTTGTAGTCCCATGAAAATCTACTACTCCTGATACTTGCTCTAACTCTTTAGATATTACATTTAATAAAGTAGATTTACCTTTTCCATTCTTTCCAATAATACCAAGTGTTTCACCTTTTTTAAGTGTAAATGCTATATCTTGAAATAAAAGATTCTCAGCACTATATCCAAAAGCCAAATCTTTAACATCAAGCAAAACTTTTGCAGGAGTATCTTTAAACTTAAAATTAAATGCCAAACGACTATCACTCTCAAGTGCATCCATATCTTCCATCTTTTCTAACTGTTTAACTTTAGATTGTGCTAGTGCTGCTGTTGATGCTCTTGTCTTATTTTTTGCAATAAATTCTTCTAGTTCTTTTCTTTTTTTATCTTGTGAAAGTTTTTGCTTTTCATATAGTTCATCATTGCTTTTTAGTTGCTCATAAAACTTATAAGTATCTCCAGCGATTAAACTCAATGATTTTCTTACTATTCCCATAGTATGTGTAGAGACACTATCCATAAAATCTCTATCATGAGTGATAAGTATCACTTCACCATCAAAGTTTTTCAAAAAGATTCTTAACCATCTTAAAGATACAATATCAAGGTAATTTGTAGGCTCATCAAGTAATAATAAGTTTGGTTCAGTAATAAGAAGTTTTGCTAGATTTATACGAATTTGGTAACCGCCAGAAAAAGATAACGGCTCTTTGTCTAAGTCTTCTTCAACAAAACCCAATCCAAATAAAATCTTTTCAACTTTATAAATACTAAACTTATCCTCTTCACTTAAAGCCAAGGCAGTTTCATCTCGTAAAGTTTTTTCACTAAACTCTAAATGCTGTTTTAGAGTACCAATTTTATAACCTTTTGGTATAGTTATCTCACCAGCATCAATAAACTCTTCTTCTAAAATAAGTTTAAAAATAGTAGATTTTCCACTACCATTTCTACCAACTAAACCAACTTTATCTCCAGAGTTTAAACGAAAACTTAAGTTTGTAAATAACTCTTGCTTTGCAAAACTTTTAGATATATTTGTAAGCTGTATCATCTAAAGTTTATTTATTTAACCCTGCTTTTATAAAGTCAAGTATTATTGGATTTGGAGTTTGTAAACTACTTGTAAACTCAGG
>CAYUNC010000059.1:0-8181 GCA_964445915.1 uncultured Arcobacter sp. | reverse complement strand
TCAACTTGTGTAATACCATGAGGAATACAAATAATAATTCTAGGTCTTAAAAAAGTTTTTCTTCCATGAGCTTTTTCAATAAAATATCTAATCATTCTTTCTGTCATCTCAAAATCAGCAATAACACCATCTTTCATAGGACGAACAGCTTGAATATTCATAGGAGTTTTACCTATCATCATCTTTGCTTCTTTCCCAACTGCAAGTATTTTATCTCTACCATATCTATCATGCTGAACTGCTACAACAGACGGTTCATTGATTATGATACCTTTATCTTTTAATGATACTAAAGTATTTGCAGTACCTAAATCTATTGCCATATCATTTGAAAATATACCTATAATTTTATCTAAAAACATTATTTTATCCTTTACGCCACTTTTGGTTTTTTAATTTTTTTAACTACATCTTTTGTAATAGTAACAGTTTTATTCTTATATTCTGGAAGTTCATACATAATATCGAGCATTACCTCTTCTAAAATTGATCTTAACCCTCTAGCTCCAGTTTTTCTACTGATTGCTTGAAGTGCTATCTCTTTTAAAGATGGTTTCTCAAATTTTAGTTTTACTTCATCCATATCAAATAACTTTGAATACTGTTTAATTAATGCATTCTTTGGTTCTGTTAAAATATGTATCATAGCATCTTCATCAATCTCTTCTAAAGTTGCTATCATATGAAGTCTACCAATTAACTCTGGAATTAAACCATATTTTACTAAATCATCTGGTTCTATTAAAGTAATTATATCATCTTGTTCTTGTTTTGTCTTTTTTTGCTGATTGAACCCAAGTATATTTCCACCTTGTCTTTTAGAGATAATATCTTTCATACCATCAAAAGCACCACCACAAATAAATAATATATTTGTAGTATCAAGACTAATTGCTTCTTGTCCTGGATGTTTTCGTCCACCTTTAGGTGGAACATTTACACTACTTCCTTCAATAATTTTTAATAGTGCTTGTTGAACACCCTCTCCACTTACATCTCTTGTAATACTTCTATTTTCAGACATTCTAGCAATCTTATCTATCTCATCAATAAATATAATACCCTGCTCTGCTTTTTTAATATCACCATTGGCAGCTTGAATAAGTCTAGTTACAATATTTTCAACATCATCTCCAACATATCCAGCTTCAGTTAAACTTGTAGCATCTGCAATAGCAAATGGTACATTTAAATGGTCAGCAATTGTTTGGGCTAATAAAGTCTTTCCACTTCCTGTAGGTCCTATTAAAAGTACATTTGACTTTTGAAGAACTGTTTCATCTTTTGTAATATTTGATTTAAATATTCTTTTATAATGATTATAAACAGCAACACTTAAAACTTTTTTTGCTTTTTCTTGACCAATAATATAATCATCTAAAATAGCTTTTAACTCTTTTGGTGTTAAAATTTTAATATCATCTATTTTAGTTTTATCTTTTACATCTTCTATTTTTGAGTCAATATCTTCTATCTTTGGTTCATTTTTATGAGTATTTATTATCTCATAAGCTTCTTTGGCACAACCTTGGCATATAGTAGCATTATCACCAGATATTATTGGGTTATTTGAACTATCATCAACCCCACAAAAATCACAAATTAATTTTTTAGTCATTATTTTTCTTTCCTTGTAAAGGGGATTCCTCTTTTTGTATTAGCTACAAAACTAGCTAACTGTTTTACATATTTATTGTCTGTTGATTCTTCTATCTCTTTAGATACATCTATCACAGGAAGTCCTGAATCAAATATCTCTTTATAAGCTTTTCGTATAGCATCTATATCACTTCTACTATCTCTAAATCTTCTTCTTAATCCATTTATATTTAAACTTCTTAAAGTAGCTCGGTTTCCTTCACAAATACAAAATGGAGGAATATCTTGAACTAAAATACTTCCACCACCTACCATAGATGATTCTCCAATTTTACAAAACTGATGAATTGCACTCATTCCACCAATTACAACATTATCTTCAATCTCAACATGACCTGCAACTGCACAACTATTTGCTACAACTATATTATCTTGTAGTATACAATCATGCCCTAAATGAACATGACCCATTAATAAACAATTATTTCCAATGATAGTTTTATATCCACCACCTGAAGTTCCAGTATTTATTAAAGTATGTTCTCTAATTGTATTATTATCACCAATAATAAGATAAGTCTCTTCCCCATCAAATTTTAAATCTTGAGGAATAGTTCCTAAAACAGCATGTGAAAAGATACGATTATTTTTACCAATAGTTGTATGACCATCTATTAAAGTATGACTACTTATAGTTGTACCACTATCAATAGTTACATTTGCACCAATAATTGAAAATGCACCAACAGTTACATCAGAAGCTATTTTTGCTCCATCTTCTATAATTGCTGTTTTATGAATATTTGACATATATTTATTTATCTACAATCATAGCTTTAAGTTCTGCTTCGGCAACTAAAACATCATCAACGAATGCTTTTCCACCTAAAACAATTAAAGTTTTTCGTTGTTTTAAAATCTCTATTCTATATTCTAATTTATCTCCTGGTTTAACAGGAACTCTAAATTTTGCACCATCAATACTCATAAAGTACATAACTTTTTCTTTCATCTCTTCTTCTGTATAACCACCACTTTTAAAAGCTAAGATTCCACCAGCTTGTGCCATACCTTCTAGTATCATAACACCAGGGTATATTGGGTGTCCAGGAAAGTGTCCTTGAAATACTGGCTCACTAATTGAAACATTTTTATATGCAACTATATTTTCACCTACATTCATACTTGAAACTTTGTCTACAAGTAAAAATGGATAACGATGAGGAAGTACTTTTTGAATTTCTACAACATCTAACATTTTGTATCCTTAAAATTGGTCATTAAGTGATAAACACTTGAATATATCTATAAATTATAGCTAATCTTAGATTAAATTATCATTCTAATTATCAATCTTAATTATAAAAAAAGCCTAAGTCTTTTTTAGACTTAGGCCTCTTATTTTTTTATAAAAATTTTATTTTATATTTAATTTATCTGCTCTTGGATACATAAATACAGCTTTTCTAAAAACAAAAACTTTTTCAGGGTTTTCTATAGCATAAGCTTTTAAAGTGATACTAATAGGAGTATCTTTTGTAGCATCATCACTTAGCTTATGTGTTGTTGATAATTGAACAACTTTCTTAGCTAGCTTTCCACGGCTTAATTTAAAAGGTTTAAATCTTTTTATTACAAACTTATCAGCATTTTCACCAATCACTTCTATATTATATGTATATGTTTCTTTTTGTGTATTTTGGAACAACATAAGAAAGTTATTTACAACTCTAGTTTTATCATCTTTAATAGAATATAATTTTGTAGTTTTATTTACATTTAATAACATATACTCTTTTGTACCACCCATAACAAAAAGCATAGCAATAATTCCAAACATAACTGCCATATACATCATAGTTTTCTTTCTAAAGAATTCAACTTTTTTATCATTGAATACTTCACTTGTACTTGACCATTGAACTAAACTTTCTTTTCCAAGTTTACCCATAACTGTAGTACATGCATCAACACATTCTAAACAGTTAATACATTCAAGTTGCATACCTTTTCTTATGTCAATATGAGTAGGACAAACTGTCACACAACTTTGACAAGCAGTACAATCCATATCAGCAGGTACATCTTTTTCTTTGAAAATAACTTTTTCTTTATTTTCATTGTAGATTTTTCCACCTCTTTTTTCAGAGTAGATAGCTTGAAAAGTATCATCATCATAAAGAACTGTTTGAACTCTAGAATATGGACATACATATATACAAAAGTTTTCTTGCATCCAAACCACATCATATACTAAGAATACAGCAATACCAACTACAAAACCAACTAGCATACTATGATTTGAGAAGTCAGCTATATAAGCAAAGAAATCAGCAGGTGGAATAAAATACCACATAAAATCAGCAGCTGCAACAAGTGATATCCCAAACCATAATAAAATAGCAATAACTCTTTTTATAGCATTTTTTGGCTCACTCCAATCTGGTTCTTTTTGTTTATTCTTAATTCTTCTTAAACCTAAAAGTTTTCCCTCTATTAAATCTCTGTATATTACTCTAAATATTGTTTGAGGACAAGCCCAACCACACCAAGCACGACCACCTATAGCAGTTACAGCAAAAATACCAATAAATAAAAACATTAAAAGAAATGGCATCATATATAATTCTTGCATATCAAATACAACACCCATTAGATGTAACTGTTTTCTATCAAATGATAATAAAAATATTTGATTTCCACCAATTTGTATAAATGGTGTTGCTAAAGCTACGATTGTTGATACTATATAAGCCCAGTATCGTTTAATTCTGTACGGTGAATTTGTTTGAGTATCCATAAAAAACCCTTTTTTTTATTTGTTATAGTGACAGTATAGTGACATTAATCATAAACTTAGCTTATAATAAATATAAATAATTATAATTAAGTTTTAAATTTTACTAGTATCATTCCTGCAAATTTTTTATTCTTATAATACTCTATTCTATAAATAAAACCCTTTGTATCAATAGAATATCGTTTTTTAATATTATATTTTCTAATCTTTTTATTTGTTTCGATATTTGATTTTGTTGTATAACCAATTACATTTATTCGATAGTCTTTATTCTCTTTTACTAAAAAGTTATTTTTAACATCTATAATTGTTCCAAATTTAATATCATTTAGTTTTCCATCAACTTCAATTTCTACTTCTGGACTATCATTATCTATTGCTTGATAACTTGCTTTTAGTTTTGATAATCTTCTATTTCCATATTGAATTACATAACGATTATCTTTTTTAAATACAGTTAGCAAGGGGTTACTTGCTTCAAAGTCAACAATACCATCTTCTTTAATAGGAAAGTAATTTAAAGCATCTCTAACTTGACTTAATGGTAATTTTATTCGTCCATCATATAAAGATATATAAATATCATTATTTATAGCATCATATACACCTGCTGAAGTTAGTTTAAATTTTCTTTTAAACTCTATCCCCATAATATTCATATATTCTTCAAGTGCTAATAAGTGATAATAAACTCTTTGATTTGTAGGTAGCTCTTTACTTGCTTCATTTCCAAAAGCTGATTTTCCTTGATTGATAGCAAAAAAAGTAAGAGTTTTTGCCATTTCAAGGTCACCCTCTGCTGTTTTTGTATCATGTACATCATAAATATCTTCTTCTTTTATAAGGTGCTTATTAACATGCTTAATAACTTGGTCAGATATTTGAGCTAAGTTACCATATTTTTCAATATCAAGTTTTTCTTGGTCAATAACAGCACATTGTCCCCATTTATGAGGTGAATGTTTTTTATCAATATATTTCTTTCTATAAAATCCACTTCCATCATGAAGATTAACTATTAACTTTACACTTTCATCTTTTATATAACTTTTTATTCGTTGAACTGTTGCATACTCTGGGTCTTTTTTAGATAGCTTTGCAAACTTTCTGTTCATATCCCCATAAGGACCACGATTTCTTTTTATAATACTGTAAAAGTTTAGATTAGGAACAACCCAAACAGAACCTTTTGTAATCTCATAATGAGTTGCTATTAGTGAAGCTGACACAAATCCACCAGGCTCATCACCTTGAATTCCACCAACGATTAATAATGTATTATCATCTTGTGTACCTTTTTTAATAAGGTCAAAATTCATAGTACCACTTGCTTGAACAATTGTAATCAAAGCAATGCTAAGAATAAATATTCTAGATAACTTTAATATGCCAAGGCTCATATCTAACTCCATCTTTATTGTTTTGTGTGTATCTTACACTTATATAATTTAATTTCATAATCTTTTGAAACTCTTTTGTAGTAGCAAAATCTGCTGTAAAGTTTCTATATCCCCAACCTTTTCTTCCAACATCAAAATCACTCGTAGTATGATATGAATAAGCAGGTGGAGCGATACTATTTGAAGCATTTGTCATATTCCCTTTATTGTGATATATTTTATCAACATAAAGGCTTAATTGCTTCATAGTATTTCGTATTCCAGAAGTTAAAATTATGCTTTTTCCTACATCTTTTTTAATTCTTTTATAATCATCTAAAGGCTTGCCTTTAAATAAGAAATGACCAGTATGAGGTATCTTTTTAATATCTTTTCTTGCAATTTTATTATTAATATTAAAGCAAGTTTTTTCTCCATAAAAACCATATTTTTTAGGGTCTTCATAAAATAATCTATCTATTAACTCTAATTCATCTTTTGTAAACTTTCCAATAGCAGAATAATTTCTACCATAAAACATAGCATCATTAAAAGATATAATATTAAAATTCGCAAAACCTACATAGTTCTTTAGTTTTCTAATTCTTTTTCGCAAAGATACAAGTGTATTCCACTCTTTAGTTTCTAGATAAACATCAGCAGTATTTTTATTTGATTTATTTAGATTATCTTCAATTGCCATTAAGTTATTGGCAATAAAAGGTGTTAAAGTAGTAAGCGTTAAAAAGTTTCTTCTATTCATAACCGCGATTATATCAAACTTAACTTTAATTTAAGGTTGTCATAAAAAATAATCTTATCTCTTATATCTTTTTTTTCATCTCTTTGTTTATCGCCCCAAGTGGGTTCTGGAAAAAAACTATCATCTTCAAATCTAGCTTGAATATGAAAGTGTACCCAAGGCATATAATTTCCAAATGAAGCTATATTTATTTTTGTAGGTTTAAAATACTCTAACATCTCTTTTTCTATTATGTCCAAAGCATCTAAAATAGCTAATTTTATTTCACCATCACATTGACTAAACTCTTTTATCTCTTCTTGTGTAAATATTTTAAGCCAAGGTACTTCGTGTGGTTCAATCTCTATTTTTATTAACTTATTTTGATAAAGTATATTATCCATTAAAGTACCATTTTAATATGTTCATGGTCACCTAATATTTTATATAACTCTTTTCTATCATCTTCATTGTGAACTAACATCTCTAAAGTATAACTTTTAAATTTTCCGCCCGTACTTTTCTTTGATGGTTTAATATTATGATGTCGTTGGTCTAAAACTTCTTCTATAATCTCTTCTATTGTTTGTTCGTGACGAATCACAATTTTATATTCCCAACTACAAGGATAATCAAGCTCTAGCTTATGATCATTTAAGTCTGTCATCTACTAAAATCTCCACTTTTCCCACCACTTTTATTTTCAAGTTGAATATTTTGTATTACCATACTTTTATCAATAGCTTTAACCATATCATAAATAGTAAGAAGTCCAACACTCACCCCTGTCAAAGCTTCCATCTCAACACCTGTTTGTCCAGATAATTTTGCAGTAACAGTAAGTTTAAATCCAGGAAGTTCATCAAGTTGTTCAATATCACAATTTACACCAGTTAGAAGTAAAGGATGACACATAGGAATTAAGTCAGGAGTTCTTTTTGCACCTTGAATTGAAGCTATTACAGCTGTTTGAAGAACTGGTCCTTTTTTATTTTCATTATTTACTACATTTGAAAAAGCATCTTGACTCATACTTATAGTTCCACTTGCTATAGCTATTCTTGTTGTATTTTGTTTATCTGATACATCAACCATTTTTGGTCTATCTTGTTCATCTAAGTGAGTTAAATCCATCTAAAATCCTTTTAATTATATTTAATTGAGTGATTATACTAAAAGTGTCATTAAGTGGCACCTAATTATCTAATTGATATCTTAAGTTTCAATACTATCTTTCCCTACAAACTCTTTTTCATTTGCTTTTTCAACTATTAGTTTTGCTAGGGCATCTGTTTGTACTGCTACATCATGAGTTTGCGAAGCAACAGTTGAATTCTCTTGAGATTGTTTATCTAATTGATTGATTGCATTATTAATTTGATTGATTGCTTGTAATTGTTCTTCTGATGAATTTTTTACACCATCTATATTTTTAAATGTTACTAAAATTGATTCATGTAGTTCATTATACCCTCTTATCATCTCATCTGATATCTCTTTACCTCGGGCTGATTTTGCTGTTGCAGATTCAACTATAGATTTTATTTCACTTGCAGCTTCTGCCGAACGAGAAGCTAGATTTCTAACCTCTTGAGCAACTACTGCAAAACCTTTTCCAGCTTCACCTGCTGTTGCTGCTTCAACTGCTGCATTTAGTGATA
>CAYUNC010000058.1:0-8281 GCA_964445915.1 uncultured Arcobacter sp. | reverse complement strand
ACACTTGTAACTTTATCAAATGTAAGTTTTTTATCAAAATCTAATTTACCAGCAAATCTATCTTGAAATTTAACACCTGTAAAATCTTTTACTTTTTGTGTTGTTTCGTCATCTTCTTCTAAGTCTGGCACAAATAAACAACCTCCACCTGTTAGAAGTTGTATACCCATTTTAAGACCACCGACAACCATACCATCATTCATAACAGCTCTAAAGTTTCTCGTAGGATATAACTCTGTATAAATTTGACTACTATTTACCAAATCATCATATTTGCTTAATGAAGCTTTTGAAGTATCATCAGCAATTATTGCATCAACAGCAGTTGTTGCAGCTAAAATTCCAGATGTAACAGATAAGTGAATACCTTTAAGTCTTGCAGTTGTTAAGAACCCTGCACTATCTCCAACTATCAATAAATTGTCATCATAAAATCTTGGTATTGAGTTCCAACCACCTTCAGGTAATGTTTTTGCTCCAGATTCTATCAATGAACCACCTGTAAGCATTTTAGATACTTCAGGATGAGTTTTCCAAACTTGCATAGCACTATGGATATCAAATGAAGGGTCTTGATAATCAAGACCAACTACAAGCCCAAGTGCTACTCTATCTTCAGTCATACCATAAATAAATCCACCACCAAACTCTTCTTTATCTCTTAAAGGATAACCAAAAGTATGTTTAACACTTCCAGCTTTTACAGTACCTTCTGGCATTTGCCAAATCTCTTTTACACCTAAAGAATATATTTGTGGATTTTTACCATCATCAAGATTAAACTTTTCAATTACAGTCTTTGTTAAACTTCCTCTAGTACCTTCAGCTAAAATAGTAACTTTAGCTTTTATAGTTGTACCTTCTTGAAAATTCTTTTGTTTTACACCATGATGATCAACACCAGTATCTTTAGTTTTAACACCAACTACTTTATCATCTTCATAGATAATTTCATCAACTGCAAAACCAGTATATACCTCTACACCTCTTAGTGTTGCCAATGATGCTAAGTATTTACATACCAATCCCAAAGACGCTATATAGTTACCATTATTTGACATATATGGTGGATGAAATGGTAAAGTTATACTTCCACCATCCTCTCCTAATTTAATAGTCTCATCATCATTTACTTGTGAATCAAATGGTATTCCATCAAATTCACCTGTTGTTAATAACTCTTTAAATATTGCAGGTCTTATCACAGCACCAGAAAGTATATGCGAACCAACGGCACTACCTTTCTCAACTACTATGATTTTTTTTTCAATCCCTTTTTGCTTGAACTTATCAGCTGTTGCTATTGCAGTTGCTAAACCCGCAGGTCCTGCTCCAACTATAAGTACATCGTAAGAAATAATATCTTGATTATTCATATAAGCACTCCATTTTTTATAAAATTACTATAATATAAATTATATATTAAGTATCTTATAAACTATCGTAGTTTAAGTTAATATTAATTTAATTATAATTATATATTGAGTTAAGAATCGTTTTGAGAATATTTGTAACATTTAGTATTACATAGTCAAATATAAGCTAACTTAATAATTATTTAAAAGATTAAATTAAATAAATTAAGTAATATTTTGATAGTATTATATTCTATATTAAACTAAAGGAAAATATAAATTATGAATATTATAGATACTTGTAACTCTTTTCAAATAAAGGATTATTTAATATGGAATTAGAAGAGATAGTTAAAGTAAGTAAACAGTTACATCTACTATATATTGAAGACAATGAAACTACAAGAGAAACTACTAAAGAATTATTAGATGAATTTTTTAATGAAATTTCAGTAGCTATTAATGGTGAAGATGGTTTAGAAAAGTTTAAAAATAACTCTATTGACTTAATAATTACAGATATAAATATGCCAAAACTAAGTGGTTTGGCTATGAGTGAAAAGATAAGAGAGATAGACCAAGATGTCCCTATCCTAGTTGTATCTGCACATAATGAAACTAATTTTTTCATAGAAAGTATTAAAGTTGGAGTTGATGGCTTTATCCTAAAACCAATTGATTTAGGGCAATTTTTATCTTCACTGCAAAAAATTATTCAAAAAATAAGTACAAAAATGAAATCAGAAAGAACAATGCATATTTTAAAACAATATCAAGAGATATTTGATAAAAGTGCTATTGTTTCAAAAACAGATTTAAAGGGATATATTACTTATGTTAATGGAAACTTTTGTAAAATTTCTAAATATTCAAAAGAAGATTTAATTGGTACTAATCATAACATAGTAAGACATCCAGATATTCCAAAAAAAGCATATAAAGATATGTGGCATACTATAAAAGATAAAAAAGAGATTTGGCAAGGTAAGATTAAAAATTTAGATAAAGAGGGTAAAAGCTACTATATAAATTCTACAATCAAACCAATGCTAGATGAAAATGACAATATAGTAGAATATATGGCTGTACGACATGATATTACAAATGTTACTAATGTAAAAGAGCAATTAAATGATATTATTTTATTAGCAGATGAAACTATTGTAGTTTTTATTGAGATTGAAGGTTTTAGTAATATTATTAATTTTTATGGAGAAAAAGAAACTTATAATATTGAAGAAAAATTTGCAAATATATTATTTAATAATATTTTTGAATATTGTGATTTTGATGGTATATTTACATTAGGTGATGGTATATTTGCTTTTGCAAAAGATAAAAAGAACTGTACTTTACCTATGGATAAACTTATCTCAAATTTAAAATTATTTCAACAAAATATTTCAACAAAAAATATTACAATTACAGATATGGAATATGATATTTCTATTCTTATTAGTTTATCTTATGGCGAAGATGTTTTAGAAAATGCCAGATATGGTTTAAAAGAACTTACAAAAACTACACAAGATTTTATTGTTGCAAATGATTTTGTTAAAAAAGAACAAGAAACTGCAAGTAACAATATTAAAGTTTTAAAGATGATAAAACAAGCATTAAACAGCAACAATATTATTTCATACTTTCAACCAATTATAGACAATAAGACACAAGAGATAGTAAAGTATGAATCACTTGTACGACTTATAGATGAAAATGATAAAGTTATATCACCATTTTTCTTCTTAGATATTTCTAAAAAAGCCAAATACTATGCACAAATTACAAATGTAGTACTTGAAAACTCTTTTCAAGCCTTATCTCAAACTGATGTAGATATATCTATTAATATATCTGTTTTAGATATTGAAAAACAACAAACTAGAGAAAAGATATTTGATTTATTAGAACAATACAAAGATATAACTTCTAGAATAGTTTTTGAACTTTTAGAAGATGAAGATGCAAAAGATTTCCTTCTTGTTAAAACATTTATTGAAAAAGTTAAAGAGTATGGGGTTAAAATTGCTATTGATGATTTTGGAGCTGGTTATTCAAACTTTGAGAGACTTATGGATTATCAGCCAGATATACTTAAAATTGATGGTTCGCTAATTAAAGACATTGTAACTAATGATTATTCATTATCAGTTGTAAAAGCTATTGTAACTTTTGCAAAAGACCAAAATATTGAAATTATTGCTGAATATGTTGAGAATGAGAATATATATAAAGTTTTAAAAGAATTAGATATTAATTATTCTCAAGGATACTACTTTAGTCCACCAAAACCACTTGAGGCAAAGTAAAACATAATGATAATATCTACAAATCCACTAAATGTAAAAAAACTATCTATATTAATTACGATAAGTATATTTATTATAATTATGCTTTATAGAGTGGATAATGTAAATTATAAATATGATACTACTAAAAATGAAAAGATGGCTAGTATTTTTAAACAAACAAACTTTATCTATACTGATAATTTAAACAATTTAAATACATCACTTATTAGTAGATTAAATAATATAGCTTCAAATGAGCAAGTTATAAAAGCAATTATTCAAAAAGATAGACAAAAGTTATATGATATATCTGCAAAACGATTTATAAGAATGAAAGAAACTTTTCCTGAACTAAAAGGGATGCAATATCATACATCTGACTATATTTCATTTTTAAGATTGAATAAACCTAACTTACATGGGGACAATATTTCAACTACACGACCTATAATAAAACACGCAATTGATACAAAATCTATACAAAAAGGTTTTGCAAGAAGTATTTATGATAAAACACAATCACTTATATATAAAATTGTAGTACCTATTAATAGTAATGGTGAGTTTTTAGGCGTAGTAGAGATTGCAATTGACACTACTAAAATACTAGATACTATTGATAATTTTTTTAAATCAACTCGTAATGAAGATGTATATCTTGGTTTTGTATTGTATAAAGAAAATTCAGATACTATAGTTATATCAAATAATAATTTAGTGCCAAATATTATAAAAAATATTGACCTTAATAAAAAAGATCAAATATTTATTCATAACGATAAGGACTATTTTGTATTCTGGAACAAAGAAAATCTAAAAGCATATAACTCTAAGAAAGTTGGTACTATTTTTTATGCTTTTGATATAACTGATTTAGAAAATAGATATAAACAAAATATAATATTATCAGTTGCACAACCTTTAGCTGGTATGATTATTTTAAGTATTATTCTAATATTCTTATTTAATTTAATTAAAAAACAAAATATAGGTCATCAAAAAAAGATAATGAGTATTGTTGATAATCAAAATGCAATTATCATAAGTAGTACTAGTACTACAATAATAAATGCCAATAAAAGTTTTTTAAAATTCTTTGCTATTAAACACCTAGATGAATTTCTTATTAAATATGACTGTATATGTGATACTTTTGAAGATAAATCAGGTTATCTAACTAAATATAATACAGGTAATAAAATAAACTGGATTGACTTTATTCAATCTACTCATACAGTCAATCATAAAGTGATGATACTTGATAAAAGAGGTCGAGCTCATATATTTCAGGTTAATCTTAATAAATCTACAGGAAGTATAATTGATGAGTATATTGTAACTTTTGAAGATATTACCCAGTTAGAAAATATAAATAAAAATCAAGAAGAACTTATTTTCAATAAAACCAAAGAGTTGCACTTAGCAAATACAAATTTAGAAAAACGAATATCTCAAGAGGTTACAAAAAGTCAGAAAAAAGATCAGCAACTATATCAACAATCTAGACTAGCACAAATGGGAGAGATGATGAGTATGATTGCACATCAATGGCGACAACCATTAGCAGCAATTAGTTCTACAGCCATAAGCTTAAATATAAAAGCACAATTAGGTAAAATAAATAATGATATTATAATAGATAAATCTGAAAAAATATCAGAATACTCACAACATTTAAGTTCAACAATTGATGATTTTAGAGAATTTTTTAAACCTAATAAAGAGTTGCAAGATATTGTTTTAACTGATATTATTCATAATGTTTTACATATTATTGAAGCTTCAATTAGTAATGAAAATATATCAATAATTAAAGATTTTAAATGTAATAATACTATCTCAACTTATCCAAATGAATTAAAACAAGTAATTTTAAATTTAATTAAAAATGCTGAAGATATTTTAATAGAGACTAAGCAAAAAGAACCATATATTAAAATATCAACTTATAAAGAAGATAATAACTTTATTTTAGAAGTATCAGACAATGGTGGTGGTATTCCAAAAGATGTATTAGAAAAAATCTTTGACCCATACTTTTCAACAAAAACAAAAAAAGATGGTACTGGATTAGGTTTATATATGTCAAAAATAATTATTGAAGAACATTGTAATGGTAAATTAGTTGCATCAAACGATAAAGATATTGGTGCAATATTTAAAATAATTCTAAATATAAATTTAAATTTAAAAGGAGATAATACATGATTGATATTACAGATATTATTGATAAAACTCAAGATATTGTTTTATTATATGTTGAAGATAATGAAGACACAAGAGAGGCAACTTTATCAATACTTAATGACTTTTTTGATCATATAATAGTTGGAGTTGATGGAGTTGATGGATTAGAAAAGTATATTAAGTTTAAAGAAGAAACTGGAGAGTATCTTGATCTAATTATTACTGATATAAATATGCCACTAAAAGATGGTATAGAGATGATAAATGATATTCATAATATTAATCCTGAACAAGTAACAACAGTAATTTCTGCATATAATGATTCAGAGTATCTTATGAAACTAATAGAGCAAGGGGTAGACCACTTTATTTTAAAACCAATTAAAGCTCCTCAGTTAATGAATACAATCTATAAAACTTGTATGAATATTAAAAATAGAAAAGAAAAAGAACAATTTCTTATCCATCAAGCACAATTTGCTTCAATGGGAGAGATGATTGATTCTATTGCTCATCAGTGGCTTCAACCCATTAATGTAATAAAAATGCAAACAAATCTTTTAAAAGATGAAAACAATGATGAGATAATGTTATCAAGAGAAGATATCTCAAATTATATAAATAAACAAACACAACAAATAGAACATATTGTAGATACATTAGAGGAATTTAGAAGTTTCTTTAGACCAAATACTAATCTAGAAATAGTATCTTATAAAACTTTAGTTGATAGCGTATTGTTACTTTTAAAAGATAATATTATTGGTTCTACAGTAGTAATTTATAATAATACTTCTGAGGACTTGTATGTAAGCGTTATTAAAAATGAATTTAAGCATATACTTATAAATATTATCAATAATGCCATAGATGCTTTTAAAGATAATAGCTTTGATAATCGTCATCTTTCAATAGAAACATCAATAGATGATGGAGATGCTATATTAAGTATCCATGATAATGCTGGTGGTATCCCAGAAGATATAATTGATAAAGTTTTTCAAGCAAATATTACAACTAAAGCTAAAGAAAAAGGTACAGGAATGGGACTATATTTATGTACTCAAATTGTTAAAAAAATAAATGGTAACCTAACTGTTTCAAATATTAATAAAGAATTTGGAAAAGGTGTACAATTTGATATTATATTAAAGCATATGGAGTCAAATAATGAGTAACCTTATAGATATAATTAGCAAAACTAAAGATTTAAAACTTTTATATGTAGAAGATGATAAAAATATTCAAATATCTACAATAAGTATTTTAGAAGAGTTTTTTGATTGTATCACTGTTAAAGATGATGGAAAAGATGGTTTAGAGGCATTTAAAACTGGTTTTTATGATTTAATCATTACAGATATAAATATGCCAAATATGACTGGTATAGAGATGATTAAAGAGCTTAGAAAGTACAATAAGAATATTCCAGTTATAGTATTAACTGCATATACTGAAGAGCTATATCATAATGAGTGTATTTTATTAGGAATAAACTGGTATTTAAATAAACCTTTACAATTAAAATCATTTATCGAAATTTTAACTAAATTTCTAGATATTAGAGATGTAAGTAAACAGATGATATTAGATGATAATATTTTTCAAGACCAATTTATTAATGGAGAATTTTCAGAGAGTATGATCTCTATTATAGATATAAATGGTGTAATTATTCATGTTAATAAAGCTTTTTGTGCCATGGCTGGTTATAAAAAAGAGGAATTAGTTAATAGACCATATCATACTATCACAAACTATAAACAGTCACCAGAATTATTTAATGAGATTTGGACAAAAATTACAATTAAAAAAGAGACTTGGAGTGGTGTTGTAAAATATATATCAAATACTGGAGAAGAGTTCTTTTTAGACGGTACAATAAGACCTATCCAAAGTAAAAATAATGAAATTATTGGATATATTGCTATAAGAGATGATATTACATCAAAGCACAAAGAAAGTAATATTTAGAAATAAATCACTAAATATTACTAAAATTATATTTTATTTATAAAATCCATTCTCATAAAGTGCATTAATTAATTCTTTTACACTTCCAACAGACTTAGCAAACTTTCTATCTTGATCGTCATTTAAGTTAGCTTCAATTACTTTTTCAGCACCATTAGCACCAATCATAACAGGTACTCCACTAACAACATTAGTATACCCATATTCACCGTCAAGCATAACAGCACAAGGATAGATTTGTTTTTTATCAGATAAAACTGCTTCAACCATAAGTGCAGTTGATTTTGCAGGTGCATAATATGCTGAACCATCTTTTAAAAGACCAACTATTTCAGCTCCACCTTTTTTAGTTCTTTCTATAATTTCATTTATATCATCCCAAGATAATAAATCAGTTAAAGGAACTCCTGCAACTGTAGAAAATCTAGGAAGTGGAACCATATCATCACCATGACCACCCATAACAGAACATCT
>CAYUNC010000057.1:0-8307 GCA_964445915.1 uncultured Arcobacter sp. | reverse complement strand
ATTACAGTCCTTTTTCGATTGTTCTAACTTGAAATAACTCTTCTTTTAAATCTTGGTTCATCTTAACATCACTTTGAATTAAAATTGTTTTATGTAATGTTCTTTTACCTTTTTTAGTTGTCATTGTAGTTTGTGTAGCTACATCAATACCATCAAATTTTTCAACTTTTTTAACATCCATATATTTAGTACGACCAGCTTTTTTTAGCCAATATTTAGCACGAGTTACCATATAATTGTCTTGTCTTACATAAGCTACTGATTTTAAATATCCAGTTTCATCTATTACACTTTGGTCTTTTGGAGTTACTTGAACTTGCCAAACTTTTAAGTTTCCATCTTTTCTTTTAACTACAGATTCTTTTAAAACCTTAAAAGTATAATCACTAAGAACAGGGTCAGTCATATCAGAATATGAAAAATCACTTCCCATAAAACTACTATCTTTATCGCTAGCTGGAATTCTTTTAGTTTTATTTAAAGCAGGAAGATATAACCATTGGTCATCATCTTTGTTGTCATCAGCATAATCATAAGTTAAAAAAGCAGTATTTTTAACATCACTAGGACTTAGAAAAAAGATAAGTTTTAACTCATCTTCACCCTTATCTTTAGAAAATGTCTTCATATCCCGCACTCTTTTATGACCATTTTTATCAATAAGTTGCATCTGCATATTTGTAACTGCATTATTACCATCATCTCTATCTAAAACTTTTTGCATAATTTCAAGACCAGATTGTGCCATTAATAATGTTGAACCTAGTGTAATTGTAAGTAGTAATTTTTTTATCATTTGAATTTTCCTTTTTATTATGGTGTAATTTTATATGATTAGTATTAATGTATTGTTAATATTCTAAATTATTTATTTATAGTTGTAATTTTATATTATATTTATACATAATGCTATACAATAGCAAATATAAATAAATGTTTAAGAAAAAGGATTAATTAAGCAGATGAATAATAATTTAAAAAAGAGTAAGTATGAAATTTCGTTCGATTAATTTTAAGATAAACATAGCTATACTATTTACTATTACTATAGTAGTTATCGCAGTTTATACATTGTTGAGTTATTATAAAAGTATGATTATAGAAGATATTTATAATCAAGAAACTTTAAAATTAACACAACGAATAGATAATGCTTTACAACATAAATACCAAATAGGTATGACTAATGCAATTTCAATAAGTAACGATACTAGAATAGAACAAGCTTTAGAAAACAATGATAAAGTATTGGCTCTTAATACAATTCAACATCTATCAGCAAAATTAAAAAAGTATTCTCATCTTAAGAATGCTAAAATACATATGCATACAAAAGACAACATATCATTTCTTAGAAGTTGGGTGCCAGATAAAAATGGTGATGATTTATCTTCATTTAGAGCAACAGTTGTTGCTGTAAATAGTAATAAAATTCCAAAATCAACTTTTGAAGTTGGGAGAAGAGGTCTAAATATTAGAAGTATTGTACCTATTATTAATGATAAAAATGAACATTTAGGTTCATTGGAATTTATGCAAGGTATCAACTCTGTAGTAAAAGATTTTAAACGCTCAAATATTGATACTTTACTTATAATGGGAACTCATGCAAGTACTGTAAAACCTGAAAATGCAAGAAAATTATTTAAGGGTTATATTTCACAAAAATATGTAGATGCGAAGTTTCTTAAACAACTTAAAAGTATTGATATATTTAAATTAAAAAAAGATAAATCAATGGTAGATAGTAAATATCTATATACTTTTAAATATATCAATGATTTTAAAGGTAAAAGATTAGGGATGTTTTTAGTTGCTAAACCACTTAATGATGTTCAAAATATTATTGATAGTATTACTAATATTATTGATATATGTTTAAGTTTAATATTAATAGGTAGTGTGTTTAATTTGATTCTTGTATTATTTGTAATTAGAAAGATAATTATAAATCCATTGAAAAATCTTCAATTAGGTATCACTGAATTTTTCGATTATTTAAATCATAAACAAGATGATATCAAACCAATTTTATTTAAAAGTAATGATGAAATTGGTGTAATGATACGCTCAATTAATGAAAATATTGCTATTACTACTCAAGGAATTAAGAAAGACCAAGCTTTTATCTCTTCACTTATTCAAAGTGTAGAAAAAGTACAAAATGGTTGTCTAGTTACAAGAGTAGAAAATGAACCTCATAATCCATCTTTAGTAAGAGTAAAAACAAACTTAAATATTATGTTAGAATCTTTAGAGGTAAATATAGGTAAAGATTTAAATGTTATTTTAGAAGTATTTGAAAACTTCTCAAATATGAAATTTGATAGCCACATAGATGATGCAACAGGAAAAATTGCTCTTATTGCAAATAAGATATCTGTCTCAAATACTTTAGTTATTAAAGAGGTGTCTCAAGTACTGAAAAATATCTCAGATGGTGATTTATCACAAAGAATCAAAGTTAATTTAGAGGGTGATTTTGCAACTATAAAAACATCTGTAAATACACTATCAGGTGATTTAGAAAGTTTATTGTTAGAATTAAATACAATTTTATTAAATTTAAGTCATGGTGATTTAACAAATGTTGTTACAGGTGAATATACAGGTGAATTTGAAGATATAAAATCATCAACAAATCATACTATTGAAAAATTAAGAAAAATTATTAGTGGAGTAGAAAATAGTGCTCATTTTATTGATAATGGATTAAACGAAGTTAGTGATACATCAGCAAGTCTTGCCAATGCTGCTTCAACACAAGCTACATCTTTAGAGGAAACATCAAAAGCAATTGAGGTAATTGCTGCAAATATTTCAAATAATACAAAAGATGCCAAAGAGACTTCTATTATGGCAAACAATGTTTATACTATGGCAAAAGATGCAAATATAGCAGTTGATAAAACTCTTGATGTAGTAAAAGATGTATCTACAAAAACTGAACTTATTGAAGATATAGCATACCAAACAAATCTTTTAGCCCTTAATGCTGCAATTGAAGCTGCTCGTGCTGGTGAGCATGGAAAAGGATTTGCTGTTGTTGCTGTTGAAGTGAGAAAACTTGCTAAACGAAGTCAGACAATTGCAAATGAGATTACCGAAATCATTGGTATCACTCTTGAAGAATCTACAAGAGCAGGAAAATTAATGAGTGATATCATCCCAAATATTGAGAAAACAACTGAACTAGTAGATAATATTTCATCTTTAGCAACAGCTCAAAATAGTGAAATAAAACAGATACATAATGCAGTAGTAGCACTAGATGAAATCACCTCTATAAATGCTGCTGCATCTGAAGAATTATCTAGTAGTTCTAGCTCTATGACACAAAAGGCAACAGGACTAATAGAAGATATTAGTTTCTTTAAAATTAGGACTTAATAAAAAACAATACAAAGCAAGTTAAATAACTATTCAATTCCCTATCATAGAGTATGGGGAGTAGTAAAGAAAATTCTGCTATAATAATTTTCAAAATTACAATATAAAAGGATATTTAATATGTTAGATTCTAGAAGGCACCTTCTGGCAAAGATTGTTGGTAAAAAGTTAAAAATCTCTGTCCACACACAACTGTTTAAGTTTTTCGCAGCACTTGCTGTTGCATTGATTATTGCTTATGTACCTGATTATGGTACTTTGAGTGATAAAGGTAATCACACTTTATTTATTCTGATTTTCGCAGCAGGATTATGGTCAACAGAAGCAATTCCTGCTTTTGCTGTTTCACTTCTTGTCGTTGCATTAGAGATAATGGTATTAGGTTTTAACAATTTTGATTTTGCAGATAGAAGTGCAGATTGGAAAGTATTTTTAACACCTTGGTCTAGTCCATTAATTTTCCTTTTCTTGGCTGGTTTTATTATGGCAGTTGCTACTTCTAAAACAAAACTAGATTTATGGTTAGCTAAAAAAGTTCTATTTTTTGTTGGTACAAAACCAGAAAATATTATGACAGGACTTATAATTATTACTTTTGTTCTTTCTATGTTTATCTCAAATACAGCAACAACAGCAATGATGTTGGCAGTTCTTTTTCCAATTCTAAAAAGTATGAAAGATGATAATCCATTTCAAAAAGCTATATTATTAGGTGTTGCAATGGCAGCAAATATGGGTGGTATGGGTACGATTATTGGTAGCCCACCAAATGCAATTGCTATTGGTATTTTAGGTGAAAATGCTCCATCATTTTTAGGTTGGATGATATATGCTCTTCCTCCTGCTATTGTTATTACTGTACTTTTAAGATTATTCTTAATGAAAATATACCCTTCAACTGAAACAGAAATTGATTTATCAGGACTTGAAGATGTATGTCATAAAGATGATTCTACAGATTTAGAAGATAAAGAAGCATTAAAAGTACCAAATGTTCCTAGTTGGAAAAAAATGACTGTTATAGTTGTATTTGCAGCTACTATTGGACTATGGCTTTCTGCACCAATTCATCATATACCAACAACTGTTGTTTCATTTCTTCCTATTATTGTATTTACAATGGTTGGAATTATTGATGTTGATGATATTAGAGAGCTTAGATGGGATGTATTAATCTTAATTTTCGGTGGACTTTCTCTTGGACTTGCAGTTGCCAAAACTGGACTTGCAACTTGGTTTGCAGGTATGTTTGATGTAGCAGGAGCTTCTATTCTTATAATAACAGCTATTTTTGCTTATGTTATTGTGATGGTATCTAACTTTATGAGTAACACAGCAGCTACAAATATTATGTTGCCAATTGTTATAGCAATTGTTGCAACTATGGGAAGTGAAGCTTCAACTGTTGCAATTGTTGCAATAGCATTAAGTGCTTCTTTAGCTATGGCACTCCCAGTATCAACTCCACCAAATGCAATTGTTTATGCAGGTGGAAGTATCAATGCATCAGACTTCTTAAAATTAGGAATTGCAGCTGGTATCATCGGACCAGTTATGATACTTATCTGGTTTCAAATAATGTAACAATCAATCATTTTAGCAAAGAGCCATCTTCTGGTTCTTTCTACTTTGATTTAACTCTCTAAATTATAACTATATATTAAAATTATTTTTAAGCTTCAATAATATTGAACCATAGTTATTAACTCACTAAAATATCACTTTATTAAGTTATTATTGGTATAATACATTATTACAATAGCTTTATAAGGAGTCTTAAATGAAAATTATTTTAAAAGCAGTAATGGGTTTAGCTGTAGTGGGAATAACATTACCAGCACAAACATTAAAAGAAGATGTTGCCGAGGTACTAAATACAAATCCAGTTATACAAGAACGATTAAGAAACTTTAGAACTACTCAACAAGATTTGAATATAGCAAAATCTGAATATTTACCAACTATAGATCTTAGAATAACTGCAGGTCATACTATTGCTGGTGAGATTAAAGATACTACAGCTACTCAAGAAGATAAATACGACCATAATGTAGTAGATGAACAATATAAAAATTATGAGGCATCTATAACGGTAACGCAAAACATTTTTGATGGTTTTGGAACAACATATAAAGTAAATTACCAAAAAGCTAGAATCTTAGCTGCTGGATATAAATATATAGAAACATCAAATGATTTAGCTTTCAAAATGACTACAGTTTATATAAATGTAATAAGAGCAAATAAGCTTCTTCAAACAGCACGAGAAAATGTACAAATTAATGAAGATATTTATAGAAAAGTAAAAAAACTATTTGATGGTGGATTAACAACAGATTCAGAAGTTAAAAAGATTGAAGCATCATTATCTCTTGCTCGTTCAAATTTAACAGTTAAAAGAAATAATGCGTTGGATAAAGAATATACTTATAAAAGAATATTAGGAAGAATGCCAATACCTTCAGAGATGAAAGAGCCTGTATTTGATATTAAAATGCCAAGTACTTTAGAAAGAGCAACTCTATATGCAATAGAACATAATCCCTCAATATTAGTAAGTAATCACAATATACAAGGTGCACAGGCACTCTGGAAACAAAGAAAAAAAGCATATTATCCAAAATTAGATTTTGTTGTTGGTCAAGCCTATAATGATGTAAATAAAAGAAATGCATTTAATTCACCAGATGATAGATTTACAGCAAAATTTGTATTAACATACAATTTATATAAAGGTGGTTCTGATAAAGCGAATGTGCAAAAACATATAAGTATGATAAATCAAGAAGTAGATATTAGAAGAGATTTAAAAAGACAAACTATAGAGGGACTAGAATTGTCATGGAACTCTTATGTAATGGTTGATGCACAACTTAAAGATTTAAATGACTATAGCCAATTCAGTGAAGCAACATTAAATTTATATAAAGAAGAGTATGATTTAGGTAGACGAACATTACTTGACCTTTTAACTGCACAAGGTGATGTGATAAGCTCTAGGTCACAAGTGATAGAAGCTCAATATGATGCACTTTTTGCAAGATATAGAATTTTGGATGCAATGGGACTTTTAGTATTATCTTTAAATGGTTCAACTGAAGAGTTTACATCAAGAGTTAATATTAGTCAGAATAATATTGAAGCAAAAGAGATTTTAGATGTTGTACCTATTCGATTTGATGTAGATAATGATAATATTGTTGATAGTATAGATTTATGTGATAACTCTGTATTAGCAAACAATATTATGCCTTATGGTTGTATAAAACTAAAAAGAGATAATGATAACGATGGTATTTTAAATATTTATGATAGATGTCCACTTAGTAAAGAAGGCGAGAAAGTAGATGCAGAAGGTTGTGTTGTAGTAGTTGAAGAAGAGCTAAGTATGGATGATTTAGATGATGATGACTTATCGATAGAGGAAGTGACTTTAGATGAAGAACCAACAGAAAAACTAGTTGAAGAAAAACCTACAGAAGCTATCCCTTCAAGTGATCTATCTGAAGAGATAGACTCATTAACATTTAATTATAGTTTTGGATTAAATTCAAATACTTTAACTGAAAATGGAGAAGTTGAATTAAAAAAATTATATGAATTTCTAAATAAAAATACTAACTATAAAGCACATATTGTTGGACATACGAGTAAAAATAGTAAAAGTAATAAATTATACAATATAAAACTTTCTAAAATAAGGGCAAAAGTAATTAATGATAACCTTGTAAAACTAGGAATAGACCAAAGTAGACTTACTACAGATGGTAAAGGTTTCTTAGAGCCAATCGCTGATAATGCAACAAAAGAGGGTGCATTAAAAAATAGACGAATAGAAATAAAACTTATTAAAGAGGATATATAAAATGAAAATATATATAATTCTAGTAGCATTAGTAAGTGCTATTTATGCAGGGACTTATGAAAATAACTATAAAGTTTTAGATCAAAATAATACAAAAGAAAATTATGATGTTTTGATGCATGGTAAATTTGATGAGATTATAAGATTTAAAGAGATTGATTTTGATAAAGATATTAAAATTATTAATGATATTTCTAGTAAAACCAAAGAGCTTATTGATGATAATAAAGATATTTTAGTATCTGTTATAGGGTATACAAATATTGATAAAGGTAATGAAACTCAAAAGCTAGATGATTCTAAAGCTTATGCTAATAATATTGCTAATAAATTAGAGAAAAAAGGTTTAGATAAAAAACTTATGATAGTAGAATTTAGAGGGGTAAAAGATAATTTATACTCAAATGAATCTACTAGTAGTAAAAACTTGTCAAATCGTGTAATGGTTGCTATATATATCTTACCTAAAAAAGAAGTTATAGAAATAGATAGTGATAATGATGGTGTGTTTGATAATACTGATGAGTGTCCAGATACTCCAGAAGGTGTAAAAGTTGATGAAAAAGGTTGTCCTCTTGATACAGATAATGATGGTATAATAGACCATAAAGATGAATGTCCAGATACTCCAGAAGATTTTAGTGTTGATGATGTTGGTTGTCCAATGAAAAAAGATTTAATGTTAAATTTTGCAACAGCTTCTTGGGAAATATTAGAAAGTTCAAATATAATAATCGAAGAATTTAGTGAGTTTTTAAAAAGAAATCCAAGCTATAATCTTAAAATTATAGGACATACAGACAATGTAGGTAAAGAAAGTAATAATCTTATATTATCTCAAAAAAGAGCAGAAGCATTAAAAAGTGCTTTAGTAGACCGAGGTATAGATGCTACTAAAATGACTACAGATGGTTTAGGTGAATCTACACCAACAACATCAAATGATACAAAAGATGGTAGATACAAAAATAGACGAACTGTAATAGAATTGATATACGAAAAATAAGATAAGGGTAATAATTTGAATGATAAAAAAGTTTTTGTAAAAGAGG
>CAYUNC010000056.1:0-8470 GCA_964445915.1 uncultured Arcobacter sp. | reverse complement strand
ACATGAAAACCACATGATTCATTTGTATAGATATTATTCTTCTTTAGTTCACCTAACATCTTTATCATCATGTCTATATTTTTAGGTGTTATATTAAAGGGATTGGTGGAATACTCAAATGCAATATCAACGCTTAAATTTGGTTCTATTGATGTATCTTCACCTAATGTACCACCTATTGACCAGTATTTCTTTAAAAAATTACGTACTCCAGAGAGATCATGGCTTTTACAACAAGCTTCTAATTCAAACCCTATTTTATACTCAGATCTCAAGTATCCCTCTATTAAATAATTATAAAATTTCATTATGTACATGAGCTGTATTGACTCTAGTATAAATAACAGAGAAAAAACAGCGTCCCTCCTTCTTTTACTTTTGTTTAAGAACAATCAATTTGATCTTTTGTGAGTTCTGTTTTTTCAGAGCATGATAGTTGATACTTTTTCCCTAAGTAATGCATCTGATTTTCCTCTATTTTTTCTATTCTATTTTCTATTTTATTTCGTTCGTCTCTCATAAAATCAACTACTCTGTTTAATTTATCCCATGTCTCTTTATGTCTTTCAGCATTACTATCGTTCATTGTTTTTATTGATACTTCAAATGAAGCTAATCTTGTTTCAAGAGCTTTCCAATCTTTAGATGATTCATCTTTAGTTCTATAAATTAAATTCATGTTTGATGTAATTTTTAATATATTATCTATTTTATTTTCAATTCGTCTGAATTCAGAAATACTTGTATAATTTAATGGTAAGTTTTTTTGACATTTATAATGTAAATCGGTCATTTTGTTAACTGATGCTTGTATTTTTTCCATAAAACTTAATTTTTCTTTTATATAATATCTTGTTACTAAGAATCCTATAGTTGATATTAATACTAAAACTGGAATAACTAATTCTGCATACTTTACAAAAACACCGTTCATAGCATCTCCTTAAAAAAAATATTTATTTTTACCTTGATTGTTTTAAATTTCTTATTAATATTTATAATAAAAAAAATATAAATATTGGTAGTATCAGGTCGTATTAGTAAAGCTATTATATTAAAAGTAATACTAATTATATTAAAAAAGGAGGGGCGCTGTTTTCTCTTTGGTATTTATATAGGAGTATTCACAGCGTATATATAGATGAATTTAAAAAATAATCTTGTGGGGAAAATAAAAAGAAACTTAGGTTATCCCATAATAAAAGTAGAATTGTCTGATCAACAAATAATTGATAATGTAGATAAAGCTAGAAGTAAGTTTATAAAATGGGCTGTTGGTCAAGCAACTCAAGAAGTCTATTTTACTAAATCTTTATCAGCTGGTATAACAGAATATGATATGCCTGGTGGGTGCATAGAAGTTTTAAATTATGAAATGGAAAGTAGTGGCGGTATAAATACTCTATTTACAATTGAGAATTATTTATATCAGGCCGGATTGTTTGATTTAATGAATGTGTCTGGATATGGCTATAACTTAATAAGTTATCATATAGCATTAGATTTTTTAGAAATGTTAGATCGTTATACAGTAGATTCTTATAATTTTAAGTATCATAAATATCAAAATATATTAGAGATTCAACCACCTCCAATTCTAAATGGATATACTTCATTGGAAAACATTTGTGGATTTATATTAATCAGAGCTTATTTTATTTCTGGTTCTACTTTAACTAATTGGGAAGGATTAGACAGTGATAGTAATGACTTATATACGGTAACTTGGATTGAAGAGTATGCCACAGCATTATCAAAAATTACTTTAGGTTTAATAAGAAGAAAATTTGCTTCTTTTAGTGCAATGGGCAATCAAGGAATATCTCTTGACGGTGATTCTTTGGTTGCAGAAGGAATTGCTGAAAAAGAACAATTAGGAGAAGCTCTTAAAAAAGAAGAAGCTTATGATGGTTATCCAATAATGATTGGTTAGTAATGTTTTATCATTGTTAATTATTGTCTTGTTGTGTTCAATACTAGTGAAGTAATATTAATTAAATTTTTAAAATAAAAGAAGGAGGAAAGCTGTTTTTCTTTGGTATTTATATCGAAGTTACTACAGCACATACATTGATGAAAACATTAGAAAAAATAAAAAAGTATTTAAATGAAACAACTAATACTTTTAATGTTGGCGATATTGTTATATATAAAGGATTTATAAGCCCGACAACATGGGATCGGGTATGTGAAATAGAGGATATTTTGGGTGATATGTGGTATCGTTTGACTAACATCAAACATAGTAAATCATCTGCGACAGCTTATGAGCATCAGCTTGTAAGAGCTACAAAAAAGGATGTAGAAGAAAGATTAGAAAAGTTAGAATCAATTTTAGAAAGAACACCACGTAGACAAAGATCTTTGAGAAAAAATTTATCTTTACAAATAGAAACTACTAAAGATTGGTTAAAAAAATTCTAAAAAGGAACGTATATGAAATTAGTTGATTTACCAGGTCCAGAATGGAATATGTATGATATAAGTTGTGATAATCCAGAACATGACTTATTTAATAGTTTAGTTGTGGAACAGAATGATATTATGGGAGCAGAAATATACTATTATAGAATTGCTGGTGTTGAAAATTTAGACAGATTATATGGTGAAAATCCGAATACTTATTGGCATTCATTTAAAAAAACTAGAGCTATATATGAACCGACAGAAGAAGTTAGTGTTGTTGAAAGTTTTGGTATTACATCCGATGAAAGCATAAGCTATATGTTTATACCAAAATATACTTTTAGTAGGGATGTAGTTGGTGATATAACTGATACTACAACATTACCTATTCCAGGCGACGTTATTCATACAGTTTGGAATGATAAAAATTATGAAGTAGTAGATGTTGGTCTTGAAGCTAATATATTTCAGTTTGGAAAATTTATATACGAACTTATTCTTAAACCATTTAGATTCAGTGATCAATATGTTGAAGATCCAGATGCAGTACTAGCTAAAGATATAACTGATGCTGCACCGTTAAGTGCATGGGGTGATAATGAATGGATTGAAAATATATCTGATTCATTAAGTGCATATGGGGATGTTGATGAACATATATATGGTTATTAATGGAGGTGAGAGTGAATATAGCTAAGAAAAGTGTAGGTAGAAGAAAAAAAGGATCTAAAAAACGTAGAATGTTAAGCAGAAGGAAAACTAAAAGAGGACAAAAAGGTAGTAAAAAGAAATAAATTAAATATAATTGTCATAAAAGTAACTGTCCGTCTCATTTGAGTTAAGAAGATATTTTTCAAGTAATTTTCTTAATATTATTGTTTTGGGAATTCCTTCTTTCTTTGCCTTATCATTAAGTTTAACATACATTTCTTCGGTCATTGTTACACTGACAATTTTTGGAAATTTTTGCTTCATCATATATGCGCCGTGAATACTCCGATATTTATATCGAAGGTAAAACGGTATCCCTCCTTTTTATTGAAAATATAGTTAATATTATCTTATCTATATTCAGTAGTTGGTAAATATTATTTAATAAAATATATTACTATTTATTATTATTTATTAAAAATATTACTGACTTTTAAATATTATATAAATAGTTTTATAAGAGAATTAATATCAATCAGTGTTTTGTGGAAGCAGAACGAATCAAAGTTATACCTAATATTAGTGAGAGCGAAGCGTCACAATATCAACATAGCAAACTTTATTAGCAAACAAAAAAAGGAGGATCGCCGTTTTTTTCGACATGAATGCTAGATTCTTCACGGCGCATATGTGATGAAAACATATTTTTGGTATAAAGCATTAAGAAGAACAACAATACAGTTTTTGGATCTGCTTAATGATATTAAAGTAGCCAAATACGATAATAATGGTGATATAATTAAGTATGTTGCTGTTCCTTTAAAATTATGGCCGAAAACTAAAACATGGATGTGGCTGAATGATAGAAAGGAAGATAAGTCAACTCCAATGATGACTTGTCAATTAACTGGTATTTCGTATGATGATAATAGAGCAGCTGGTGTAAATTTTTACAATGATTTTAATAAAGATGTCGATTTAAAAATAATTAATAGATATCTAACACCAGTACCATATAATTTAGATTTTCGAGTTATGATTTTGTGTCAGTATATGGTTGAATTAGATCAAATATTAGAGCAAATTTTACCATATTTCAGTCCTAATGTTATAATGAGAATTAGTATAGAAGAAATTGGTGTAAACTATGATGTTAAAGTTATATTAGATAATTGCTCACCCGATGTTGATAGTACTATGGCAGAAGAAGATTACAGAATGTTAATATGGTCTCTTGATTTTGTTGTTCATGGTTTTATGTTTAAACCTATAACAGATAGTAAAATAATTGATAAAATTGTTGTTGACGTATATACTAATCTGGATAGTTTTATTGATGTTGATACTACAGCAACCATAACATCTGCTGCTAGTGCTGGGCAAGATATCAGAATGCTCACAGTTGGTGTTGGTTTAGATGATGGTGATATACTGTACAAATATGAAAAATATGATAATTAAAATCGATTTTAATTCATATTAATAATTACATTTATGGTAAGAAAAGGAGGGTTGCTGTCTTTTTCTTCGGTATAGATATCGGAGTATTCACGGCATACATATAGATGATTATTCTTAATAAAATAGATAATTTTTTAAATGAAAAAAATAATTTAAAACTAAAAAGTGACGATATTTTAATTAATCCTACATCAGCTGAAATGAAAAATAAATTTGGTACATATCCTGTTCATTTTATTTTAGATAGTAAAAATAAAAAAATAGTTGTTTGGGTTTTAAAACCAAAAAGTAATCTGACTTTAGATTTTGTTAAATCAAAAATGGTAAAAGAAAAAGTAATACATAAACAAGATAAATTTCTTATGATTGGTTCTGGTGATTTAATTGATGGTAAGATAAGAGTAGATTTTATTGATGTTGATGATGTTTCAGATGAAGATGTAAGGAAATTAAAAAATACTGATTGGTCTTGGGCTGGTAATTTATTTACTGGTGTGAAAATTGAATCAATTGCTAAGAAATTGAAACCTGATATTGGATACGAAAGAAAAACATTATTTGATGTAAAATAACTTTAGTTCGTCGCAAATCTCATTACTATGGCAAGAAATACAGACCAAGGAACGTATATATCACTGTTTAGTGAGAGTGGAGTGTCACAAGGATAATAATTAATGTCAATATCTTTAAATAAAAGTAGTCCAAATAATTTTGAACTTTATATTCCATTATTACCGGGCTGTTCTAGTCTTGATTCATCAAGATCTATAATGTTGAATATTCACAATGTAGTAATACCTGGTATTGCCAATAATTCAACAGAACATGCATTTATGGGAAGTAATATATTTTTTGGTGGTACTGTTAATTTTTCTGAATGGACTATCAGTTTTATAATTGATGAAAATTTTGAAAATTGGCAATATTTATATAATTGGTTAATGTTAATATTTGATAAAAAAGAAAATTTTAATGCAAATTGCGATGACTACTCAATAGATATGACATTAAATATTGTTAATAATTTTAAAAAAACTGTTTTAAAACTTAAGTTTGTTGGTGCTTTTATTTTTTCACTAGGTGACGTTACTTTATCTTATAGAGACAACGCTTCTATAGTAGAAAGCGAAGCATCTTTTTATTATAGGTATTATGAAATAATAAACTGAATATTTTTGTTTAAGTAGTAGTTATTAATACAGAAATAAGGAGGGAGAAATGGGATTTTATGTATCTCCGCTAGTAAGCGTTAAAGAAACAGATTTATCAACAACAATACCTGGTGTTTTAACATCAGTTGGGGTATTGATTTTACGTAATACATGGAAAGGACCTGAAAAGAAAAAAACATTAGTTACTCATACAGATGATCTTATTGATATGTTTGGCAAACCAACTAATACAGCATCATGTTATCAGGATATGTTTTCAGCTCTAGCTTTTCTTAAAGAGTCTAATAAATTGTATTGTACTCGTGTTATGCCGACATCAGCATCATTTGCTGGTACTGTAGCAACAAGCGGTGTAAGTGCTACATTTACACCGTATGTTGCTGGTTCAACAGCACCTATTTTAGGTATAGATTTTAACGATCCAGATGATTATGGTGATGAAACAGGTGGTGATATAATGACTTTTATAGCTAATTCACGTGGTGCATGGGGTAATAATATAAGAATAGCAGTTGTGTGTAAAGATTATTATGATGCGATTCGTGATAGAGGACATACAACATGGACTACTTATTCAGAAATAAATAAAATAGATTCACCATTAGAATCTGATTCTGAGTTTCTTGTTATAGTTCAAGCATTAGATCAAGGTGGTGATTCTACTGATGAAAGTCAATGGGATACTGTAGAAGTGTGGAATGTTTCTACTAAAAGAAACAAAGTAGATGATCAAGGTGATAGTATGTTTGTAGAAAATAGAATAAATAATAATTCAAAATATATTAAAGTAGCTTTAAATAGTAGTTTAGAAGAAACAGAATTTAAAAATGGTAACTGTCCTATAGCTACAAGTGAATGGCAAACTTTTGGTGGAGGCTCTAATTATAGAAATAGTAGTACAGAACAATCAGATGAATCACTTCAAACAGCAATAATGGATGCTTTAGATCTTTATTCAAATCCAGAAGAAATTGATGTCAATTTATTTATTGACAGTAATAAAAGTGATGTTATAAAAGCATATATTGAGTATATTTGTTCTTCTAGGTTAGATTGTGTTGGTATTTTAGATTGCCGTAGTTCTGATGTTATAAATAACGAAGGCAATGAAGCATACGATCTTTGTGATTATAGAAGAGGAGCTGATTTTAATATAAATTCTAGCTATTCTGCTCTTTATGGTAATTGGGCTAATATTTACGATAGATACAATAGTTGTTATAGATGGGTACCAATTTCTGGTTATGTAGCTGCTGCTTATGCTAAAACAGATGATGTAAGTGATCCTTGGTTTGCTCCAGCTGGTTTGCGCAGAGGTATTTTAAGTAATATCAGAAAATTAGCTTTTAATCCTACTCTTGGAGAAAGAGATATTATGTATAAAAATGGTATTAATCCTATTGTGTCTTTTGCTGGTAAAGGTAAAGTTATATGGGGGCAGAAAACTTTATTAGATAGAGAATCGGCGTTTAATAGAGTTAATGTTAGACGTCTGTTTATTGTTTTAGAAAAAGCAATATCAACATCTACTCAATATTTCTTGTATGAACCTAATGATGCATTCACGAGAATGTCATTAGTAAATATGATAGAACCATATTTAAGAGATATTCGTGGTAGACGTGGTATTTATGATTATTATATTGTCTGTGATGAATCCAACAATACACCAGAGCGAATTGATAGAAACGAGTTATGGTGTGACATATATATTAAACCTACTCGTGCAGCTGAATATATTATTCTTAGATTTATTGCTACTAAGACTGGTGCTAGTTTTCTTGAAATTGCTGGCTATATGTCCGGTACAACTACATAATAAGTCATTTGTAAAACTTGATAGAAATTAATTAACTTCAGCTAAAATGTCTTGCTGGTATTAAATACCAGCAAGACAATATTTATATTTTTGGTAAAGAAGGAGGGATACTGTTTTTTATCTGGTATGAATACCGGATTTTCCACAGTATATATGTTGATGAATGATATTAAATCTTTTATTAATAATGTGTTAGTAAGAAGCGATAATAAAATTGATTCAACCAAAATAAAAAATAATGGTGAGTGGATTAAAAATAATCATTATGATATTTATTTAAATATTTTAAATTTAACAAGTTTCTTGGATAAAAATACTAAATTTAGTGCAAGACTTTATCATATTGTCAACGATATATGGTATATACCACAATGTAAAGAGTGCGGCAAACAAGTTAATTTTATAAATTTTAATAAAGGTTATTATTTATTTTGTTCTTCTTCATGTGGTAATATTAACGAAGATACTAAAAATATTCGTAAAAACAAATGTTTAATAAAAAGAGGAGTGGATCATCATCTTAAAGATGAAAGTATAATTAACAAAAGAAAAGACACATGTTTAAAAAAATACGGTGTAGATAATGCAAGTAAAGCAAAAGAAATAAAAAAAATTATATCTGAAAAATATAAATTAAAAACAACAGATGAATTAAATAAATCTAAGCAAAAGTATATTAAAACTCATTTAAAAAAATATGGTGTGGATCATCCATTTAAGAGTGAGAAAATACAGAATAAGGCAAGACAGACTTTTTTAAGAAAATACGGTGTGAATCATCCATTAAAGAGTGAGAAAATACAAAACAAAATTAAACAAACACGAAAAAACAATTTTGTACCAATACTCACAAAAATGTTAGACTACTTAGAGTTAGATATTGTAGGTAATTATGATAATGCACATGATCTAATAACATTCAAGTGTAGAAAATGTGGTCATGAATTTGAACAACAATGGA
>CAYUNC010000055.1:0-8507 GCA_964445915.1 uncultured Arcobacter sp. | reverse complement strand
GAACTTGTATCAAAACTTTTACAGGTTCACTTATGCCAAAAGGTAGTGATACTTTAATTCAAATTGAGAATGTAACAGTAGATAATGGATATATTATTATCAATACTCCTGTACCATTTGGTTTTTCAGTTCGTGAAGTTGGGGAAAATTATAGACAAAACGAAGTTCTTATTTTAAAAGGAACTATGATTGATTTTAGTCATATTGGAGTGATGGCAAGTTTAAATATATCAAATATAAAAGTATTTACTCAACCAATAGTTGCAATTGCTAGTACTGGAAGTGAAATATTAGATTTAGGTCAAGAGCAAACAAATGATGCACAAATAAGAAGTTCAAATCATATCACACTTCAAGCCATAGCAACTAAATATGGTGCAAAAGTAAATCAACTAGGAGTTGTAAAAGATGATAGAGAATCTATTTTAAATCTTTTAAAAAATGCCCTTGAAACTTCTGATATAGTTGTTACTACAGGTGGAGTTAGTGTTGGGGATTATGATTTTGTAAAGGATATTATAAAAGATGAATTAGGTTGTGAAGTATTGTTTCAAGGTGTTACAATCAAACCTGGGCAACATATAATATTTGCAAAAAAAGATGATAAATTTATAATTGGACTTCCTGGTTTTGCGTATAGTAGTACAGTAACTTTTTTACTTTATATCTTACCTTTGATTTTTAAATTTAAAGGGGCAAATGAAACTTTAAATATTAAAGATGCCATTATAAATTGTAACTTTCCTAAAAAAGCAAATAAAACAATCTTCACAGCATCAAATTTAGAATATAAAAATGGTCAATATTTTATTAATATGGATAATAAAAAGCAAGGAACTAGTGCAATATTAACAAATATGTTAGGAGATGTAGCTCTTTTAATTCAAGAAGAAGATTCAGTTGATTTAAAAGTTGGAGATAAAGTTAAGGTTTTAATACCTTAACTATTAAAATAAAGCAGCGTGCTCTATTTTTGTACAATGATTTTGTACCACTTTCATACCTGCATCTTCAGCTTTTTTTGCAGCTGCATTATTTACAAGTCCTAATTGTGTCCAGATACATTTAACTGCACCTTTTGCAATAGCTTCATCTACAACACTAGCAATAACTTCTGGCTTTCTAAAAATATCTACCATATCAATATCAAAAGGGATATCAGATAAACTTTTATATACTTTTTCACCTAAAATAATATCTTCTTTTGGATATACAGGTACTATTTTAAATCCAGCATTTTGTAAATAAACAGCTACTTTATTACTAGCTTTTTCTACATTTGGTGAACAACCAATAATAGCAATAATTTTTGTCTGTTCAAATATCTCTTTAATCTCATCTTTATTTGAATTTATTTGTGGAAATTCACACTCCATACTTGTCCTTTTTCTTTGTGTTATTGGATTAATAATATCATAATTTGATTTTATTAAACTTTAGTTTATAACATTAAGCAGATTTTCTTATTAATCTAATATAATAAAAATAAAAAAGAATTAAAATGACAAGTAAAAAATTTACAGCAGATGAAGAGATGAGATTAGACTTATTTTTATCACAAAAATTAGATGAGACAAGAAATCAAATAGACCAACTTATAAAAAAAGGTTTTGTAAAAGTTTCTAATAAACAAAAAGCCAAAAGTGGTATGAAGCTACAAGTTGGACAAACTATTGATGTAACTTTGCCAAAAGTTGAGAAACAAGAAGCATTAGATGTTGACTTTGAAGTTGAAGTTGTATATGAAGATGATTATATTTTGGTTATCAATAAACCATCAGGGGTGATAGTTCACGGTGCTCCAAGTGTTAAAGAAGCGACGCTTGTTGATTGGCTAAAGAAAAAACAAATATCTTTATCAACTATTAGTGGTGAAGAGCGACATGGTATCGTTCATAGACTTGATAAGGGTACAAGTGGATTAATGATTGTTGCTAAAACAAATGAAGCACATGTAGAACTTTCAAAACAACTAGAAGATAAAACAATGGGGCGATACTATTTAGCTTTGATTGATTTACCTTTAAAAGATGATATGGTTGTAAATAAACCTATTGGTAGAAATGTAAACAATAGACTAAAGCAAGGTATAATTGACCATGGAAAAAGTGCTAAAACATCTTTTTTTAGATTGGCATTAAGTGATGATGAAAAGTATGAGTTAATCTCAGCAAAACTTTTTACAGGTCGTACACATCAAATCAGAGTACATTTAGAAAGTTTAAATAGACATATCTTAGGTGATAGCTTATATGGTTTTCAAGGTAATTTAGATAAACTGCAAAGAGTTTATTTACATAGTTATTATTTATATTTTGTTCATCCAATAACAAAAAAGAATGTAAACTTTGAAGTGAATTTACCAGAAGATATGCAAACATTTTGCGATAAAAATTTTAATACGGATATAATAAATGAAAAAATTAATTCAAAATATATTATTGATAACTTCAATAATATTAATTAGTGGTTGTGACAATACAAATTTAAGACTACCAACAAATGAGCCAATAATAGATGAAAATTTACCAGTAATAGACCATGCTAATGTAAAAATAATGCCAGATATGGCAGCTATGGCTTTAGAGTGGAAAGCTACACCAACACAAGATGTAATAGGTTATTATATCTATAGGTCAGAGCTGTTAAAAGATGGACAATCACTGGTAAAAATAGCTACAATAAATAATAAATACACTTCGCACTATTTAGATGATAATCTTCTTCCAGATACAAAATATTTATATGCTTTCTCAAGTATAAATCAGCATGGACATGAATCACAAGCAAGTATTCCCGTATTAGCTAATACAAGTCCTAGATTTAGTTCAGTAAGTTTTTTAACTGCTGTAAATGAATTGCCAAGACAGATTAAAGTTTTATGGAGACCACACTCAAATCAAAGAGTTCAAGAATATATTATACAAAGATCTAATACAGATTCTGCAAAATGGAAAAATATAAAAACTATAGATTCAAGACTAAAAGTTGAACATATAGATAAAGGATTAGCAGATGATGCTTTCTTTTCTTATAGAATAGTATCTGTTACTTTTGATGGTATCAAATCAAAACCAAGTGATATAGTTAAAGCAAGAACAAAAGTTTTACCACTAAATATTACAAATTTAACAGCAACTTTAGAAGAGCCTAAAAAGATAACTTTAACTTGGGATATTTTAGAAGATATTAGTGATGTTGCTTATTATAATATTCATGCTGCTAGTAGTGAAGGTGGATATTTTCACCAAATAGTTAAAGCTAATGCTAATGCAAATACTTATGAACATACAATACAAGAAGATGGACTAATTAAGTTTTATAAAATCACAACAGTTGATAAAGATAAATTAGAAAGTTTAAAACCAAAAGATGCAGCTATAGGAAGAACTTTAGATTCACCAGCAAGTCCAGTAATTACATTAGCACAAATTCAAAATGATACTGTTATTTTAAATTGGGAATCATCAGATGATAGAGCAGTTTCATTTAATATTTATAAAAGTATAAATACTGGTTATTTTTCAAAAGATACAACAAAAATAGATACTGTTAAAACTAAGAGATTTGAAGATAAAGATATAGTTCGAGGTGTGACATATGACTATAGTTTTGAATCAATTGATAAGTTTGGTTTAGTATCTAAAAGAACGCCACCAACATCATTATCAATTCCAAAACAAGTAAAGACACCAAAACAAGAAGAGACACCAAATGCCACATCTACTAGTAACTAAACATGATACCATAGCCACACCATCAAGTTGTGATGGAGTGGTTTTTGATTTTGTTGCTACTTCTAAAAAAGAAGATAAAATTTTAGTTACAAGTAGTGATAAGCAATTTTTTCTTACAACAAAAGAAAAAGATGGAAATATTTTAGTAAAAATAGATGGAAGTACAAGAGTATCTCCTGTAAGTATTGTAAAAAATGCTTTAAATGCTTATGGTAAAATCTCAAAAGCTGAAGTACTATTTGCAAATACAGATGATACTTCACAAAGAGTTGCACCTAAAAAAGAATTTTTGAAAGATATATCATATTTTATAAAAGATTTTAATACTACAAAAGATATTTATATTGAAGTTGGTTTTGGAAGTGGACGACATCTTATATACCAAGCTTTACAAAACCCTGATAAATTAATAATTGGTTTAGAGATACACACTCCATCAATAGAGCAGATGTTAAAGCAAGTTAATATTCAAGGTATCAAAAATATTTTAGCAGTAAACTATGATGCAAGATTGTTCCTTGAATTTATGCAATCAAATAGTGTAAGTAAAGTTTTTGTACATTTTCCCGTACCTTGGGATAAAAAACCACATAGAAGAGTGATGAGCCCTGAGTTTATAACACAATCTTTAAGAGCATTAAAACCAACAGGAACTTTAGAACTTCGTACAGATAGTCCAAACTATTTTGAATATTCACAAGAACTTTTAAATCTTTTTAAATCTTATCCATCAAGTATAGAGAAAAACCAAGATTTAGAAGTTACAAGTAAATATGAAACTAGATGGAAAAAGCAAGGTAAAGATATTTGGGATATTACTATTACATCAAATATAACAGATGATAATATTATCATAGATGATGACTTTAGTTTTGAAAAAGAAATTGATACTAAAGGATTAGATTTATCACAAGAAGCATTTGTAAAAGATGGATTTTTAGTACATATTGAAAATACTTTTAGTATAAAAGATGATGATATTTTGATACAAATTACAATGGGAAGTTTTAACAAACCAGTAAGTAAATTTATTATAGTAGAAAATAAAAGAGCTACATATTTTCAAGGTACACCAATACCAACAAGTGAAAATTTAAAAGCACATAAGCTAATCAAAAATTTATTATCAGCAAAATGAAAAAGAATTTAGAAAAATTTTATGAATTAGTTGAAGCTTTTGAAACTCTTCCAACAATTGGTAAGAAATCAGCACTAAGACTTGCATACTATATTATAAATGAAAATACTTATGCAGGATTAAAAATAGCACATAGTATAGAAAATGCAATAAAACATATTAAAAAATGTACAAGATGTCGCTGTATTAGTGAGAATGAAATTTGTGAAATATGTTTAGATACAGATAGAAATCAATCACTTCTAGCAATAGTACAAAGTGCAAAAGATATTTTAACAATAGAAGAATCTAAACAATTCAATGGTACATACTTTGTACTAGATGAGTTAGATGAATCACTAATACACAATCTTACCCAACTAATAACAAAACAAAAGACAACAGATGTATTGTTTGCTATTACACCAAGCTTAGCAAATGAAGCTTTTATATTATTTATAGAAGAAAAACTAAAGAAGTTTAATTTAAACTTTTCAAAAATAGCACAAGGGATACCTACGGGTGTTAGCTTGGAAAATGTAGATATAGTATCTTTAGCAAAAGCAATAGATGGGAAAACAAAGATATGACACAAGTAATATGTCAAAAGTGTCAGTATTATTTTGTAACTTGGGAAAAACATAAGCCACACGGTTGTAAAGCATTTAATTTTAAGTCAAAGATGTTGCCATCAAAAGTAGTCTCACAAAATAGCGGTGGACTACCTTGTGGATTATTTAAATCTAAATTCTAAGCCTCTGACTCATCATCAAAGAATTTAGCATGAATATGCTCTTTTCCTTCAAATTCTTTTGTTTCAACATCTCTTACAATTAAATAAGATATTTCATCAGTTTGCTTAGCAATCAGTTTTGTTTGAGTAGATATAGCAGCAGTTTCTTTAGTTTGTTTATCTAAAGTATCAATACTTCGATTGATACTTTCTATACTTGCTAATTGTTCTTTAGATAGCTTTTCAATATTTGATACAAATGATATTGTTTGATTAATATCTGCATTTAAATTTTTATAACCATCTGTCATTTTATCTGTGATTAATTTACCAGCATTAGCTTTATTTGTAGCATTCTCAATTAAGCCTTTTATCTCAGTTGCAGCTTCAGCACTTCGTGCAGCTAGATTCCTAACCTCTTGTGCAACAACTGCGAAACCTTTTCCAGCTTCTCCAGCAGTAGCTGCTTCAACAGCTGCATTAAGTGAAAGAATATTTGTTTGAAAAGATATTTGATTAATAATACTAATAGCATCATTAATTCCCTGAACTTCTACATTAACATCATCCATAGCTTTTGATGTTTGAGTAGCTAAAACTTGACCCTCTTCAGAAGAAGTGATTAATTTTTCTGCATAAGTTGACATTTGAATAACATTTTTACTATTACTTTGGATATTTTCTGTAATTTCTTTTACTGATTTTACTGTTTTATCAATTGATTCTTCTGCGTGAGTTGAGTTACTGTCTAGTATCTCTACATTCTTTAATAAAATTTCTGAACTATGTTGTAGTGTTAAACCATTTGATTTATTATCAACTAAAGTTCTAGTCATAGCTTCTCTTAGTGTATTAATATCATTTACTAATAGAGCTAAACTACCCTCTTTTTCAATATTAGTTATTTCTAAACTTTCTAAATAGTTTAGTGCTGAATACTGTGTTAAGATATTATTTATATTTTCAAAATGCCCTTCCATAGTAACAATCATTTCGTTTACAGAATTCTTGAAGTTCTCTAATGGACCATTTGTTGTATGTAATGTAATCTGATCACCAAAGAAACCATTCCGAACTCTAGTCATTGTTGCTTCTGCTTGGTCGATTAGATTACTATCTTCTTCTATTAGTATAGAAACTTTTTTAATATTTTCATTTACCAATTCTGCCATAACAGATATTTCATCTTTTTGTGAAGCATCAAGTGGATTAATCGTTCTTGTTTCTCTATTTAAATAATGGAAAAACTTTAACAATCCATCTTGAAAAGATAATACTGATTTTACAATACTATCACCAAGAATTTTACTAAAGAATAAAAATAATCCAATAGCTAAAGCAGCAACAATTAAAGTAATATTTAAACTTGCATCCATAATCTCATATAAATTAGAAATCTTAGTATTAAAGTTTTTATTTGAAATTGTAGAAAGTTTACTAAGCTCTTCATTCATCTTATTAGATATTCCATCAAGCCCAAACATCTCATCAATACCATCATCAAATTCTGCTTTAAATACCACATGAATCTGTAGTGCCATTTTAGAATAAGTCTTATATCTTTTTTCAATATTTGATAATAATTTTGCTAGTTTTTTATCATTTTGAGCATTTATTACTTTTGATAATTCAGCAAATTCGTTTAAGATATTCTGATTTAATTTATTACTTCTAGCTATTGTTTTTGGCGTTACTTCATCAGTAACTGCACTAAAAATAACCAATTGATTTAAAGTAGATATGTTATTAATAATAACTTTTGTTTTATCTTTAATCAATAGTTCGTTTTGATTTAGGTCTTTAAAAGTATCTTGAATAAATATTGTTGAGTATACACTACTCAAAGTCATAATAGATAAATAGACAATAGCAAAAATAGAAATGATTCTGATTTTAACTTTAATAGTTTGTTTTAAAAGTAAATTCATTATAATACCCTTTGTTTTAATAAAATTTATAGCTGTTATTATAGCTAATAGACACTTAAATAACTAGAAAAGGATAATTATCACAGCTTTAATATCTATATTTTCAATTTACTTCTTTATCCTTATTGGTTTTGTTGCTAAAAAAGTATTCAAAGACGATATAAACGAAAAAACATTAATCTTAATATCAATATATTTTTTACAACCACTATTAACATTTTGGGGATTGACTCGTGCTCCTATTGACTACAATCTTATCTACGCACCTTTTTTATATCTAATCATCACATTTATCACATTGTTTATCTTAATAATATTTGCAAAAAAACTATTTAACGACAAAAAAGAACAATCTATCTTTATAGTAGCATCGCTTATAGGAAATACTGGAAACTTAGGTATCCCACTTGGTATTGCATTATACGGAGAAGCTAGTGTTCCTTATACAAGTATCATAAATATAGCAAATATATTTTTCATCTACACAGTAGGTATTTATTTTTATGCAAAAGGGCAATTTACATTTCAACAATCTATGAACTCAATAGCAAAAATACCTATTTTATGGTTTGGTATCTTCGCACTTATTTATAACTATTTAGAACTACCAATCAACAGCCAAATAGACAAAGTTTTAGAGATGGGAGCTTATGCAACGATTGTTTTACAACTTATTATTTTTGGTGTATATTTAAGCAAAGTAGAACTAAAATCAAACAATTATAAACTTAGCATAGGAACAACATTCGTCAAACTTTTCCTTTTCCCTGCTGTAGGATTGTCAGTAATACTTATAGCAAATCTAGACCCATATATAGCATCAATATTAATGATTTCACTTCTAATGCCACTTGCTGTAAACAATGTAAATTTATCAGCACTATACGACTGTAAACCACTTGATGTAACTGTTGCAGTATTTGTATCAACTGTGTTGTTTTTGGTTTTATTTTATTTTGATTTAGAGGTTGTTAGATACTTTTTTGGTTGAT
>CAYUNC010000054.1:0-8587 GCA_964445915.1 uncultured Arcobacter sp. | reverse complement strand
TATTATAGATAAAGTATAATTTGTGTAAAATGTATCATAAATAATATATGGAATTAATATGAATCAAGTTTTAGCACTTAAATACAGACCACGAAAATTTCAAGACTTAGTTGGTCAAGATACAATATCTACTACACTATCATTGGCATTAGATTCTAAAAGATTATCTCATGCTTATTTATTTAGTGGGCTACGAGGTAGTGGAAAGACATCTACAGCTAGAATTATGGCGAAAGCTTTAGTTTGTCAAGATGGTCCTACTTCTAATCCTTGTGATACTTGTGCTGATTGTTTAAGTGCAAATGAATATAAGCATCTTGATATTATTGAGATGGATGCTGCTTCAAATCGTGGTATTGATGATATTAAAGATTTAATAGAACATACAAAATATAAACCATCAAGTGCTAGATACAAAGTGTTTATAATTGATGAGGTTCATATGCTTACAACACAAGCATTTAATGCACTTCTAAAAACACTAGAAGAGCCACCAGAGTTTGTAAAGTTTATACTTGCAACTACAGATGCATTAAAACTTCCAGCAACAATTTTAAGTCGTACACAACATTTTAGATTTAAAAGAATACCAAATAAAGATGTTATTCATCATCTTATACATATTTTAACTTTAGAGAAAATCACTTTTGAGAATGAAGCACTAGATATATTAACAAGAAGTGGTCAAGGAAGTTTAAGAGATACATTAACTTTATTGGATCAAGCAATTATTTTTTCAAAAGGTAGTATTACAACATCAGCAGTTACTGAAATGATGGGTATGATTGACCCTATCTTTATGGAACAACTTTTTGATACAATTTTAGCAAAAGGTGATACAACTAAATATTTAGAAGAGCTAGAAAGCTATGATGCAGGTCAAGTATGTGATGAGATAACAATCTTTTTGAAATATAAAATGTTAGCAAATGACCCAAAATTTGATGTTTTTTTATATGATAGATTCTTTAGAATTTTAGGTGATGCAAAACAACTATTATCAATAAATAGTGATGCAGGTTTTGTATTGATTTTAACAATGTCGAAGATGGTAGAAGCTACAAAATTAAAAACAATAGATGATATTTTAAATACTGTTCAAGATATAGAAATATCAGAATCTAAAGTTGTACCACAAGTTACACCTATGGCTATACCACAAGAGATACCTTCAGCAAAACTAGAAGTAAAAGAAGAATTAATAGTAGAAAATACTCCTATAGAAGAACCAAAAGAGGAAATAATAGAAGATAAAGCAGAGCAACTATATCCACAAGTTATTGCTAAAGTTTATGATAGAAGTCATGAACTTGGAGAGTGTTTTGAACAAAGCTTTAAATATAATAGTTTTGATAATAATATTTTAACTATAAATAGTTATGCAAATGAAGAGTGTAAGAAAAAACTTTATAAAAACTTTGCATTAATTAGAGAATTTATTGAAGAAGTTTTTGGAGATGGTGTTGATATAGAATTTAATAAAATTATACCCGATGAACCAACTCCTATTGTAGAAGAAAGAAATGATTATCAAGAAGTACAACCTGTACTAGCTCAACAAGAAGTTACAATAGACACTGTACTAAACTCTGATATGGTACAAAAAGCAGTTGAATTATTTCAACCAGAAACACCAATTAGAGTTAATAATAAAACTTAAGTTTTTACTACTTAGGTAGTGTAATATTAAATCTTGCCCCAGTATATTCTACATCATCAATTTTATAAGTTGTATTTTCCTCTTTTAAACTACCTTCTAAATTATTAGTAACCATATCAAAAGCCACATGCAATCCAAGTCCAGTATCTGATGCTTGATGTTTTGTTGTAAAGTATGGTTCATATATTTTATTGATAATATCTTGTGGTATTCCCCCACCATTATCTTTTATGCTAATTACAAAAGTATCATTAGAATCTGTTAATGTAAGAAATATATATCTTTTTAGCTCATTATTTGTACATACTATATCTTTGGCATTATTTAAAATATTTAATAAAACCTGTTTTAATAAATTTGCATAGTTTGAAGTATTGATATTTTGATCAATATCCTTAACTAAGATAATATTATGACTTTCAAATTCTGCTTCTATAATATTAATTGTCTCCAATAATAATTCTTGCACATTAAAATCTCTTTTTATTGTTTCTTCCATAATATAGTTTCTAAAGTTATCAATAGTTTTTGATAAATATTGTGCTCTCTCATCTATCATTTCACAAGATTTATTAAAGTCATCATCAGCTAAATTACCTAATTCTTTTTTAAGTTGCATACTTGATGCCATAGTAGCAATTACTGATAATGGTTGTCGCCATTGGTGAGCAATATTTCCTATTAGTTCACCCATTGATGCTCGTCTTTCTGATGTGATTAATTGTATTTGTTGCTCTTTATAAGCTATTTTTAGATTAATAATCTCTAGTATATCTTCAATCTTTTGCTCTAATTTATCTAAATCTATAGGCTTCAATATATATCCATCAGCTTGCATATTGATAGCTTCCATAAAATAGTCACTTTCACTATGTGCAGTAGTAAAGATAAGATGTTGTCTATCATTTATCTCCATAATACTTTTTGCCATCTCTATCCCGTTCATTTTAGGCATTCTTATATCTGTTACAACAATATCTGGAGTATGCTCTTTATAAAGTTTTAGACCCTCTATTCCATCTGAACCAACATATAATGAATCACAAAAATATTTTAATGTTTTTTGTAAACTATCTCTAATACCTTTTTCATCTTCCACATATAAGATAGTTATTTTTTTATTTGTTTTAATGATATCTCCTTTATTTGTGCATTTCTACAATCAATACTAAAAATAGCACCTTTTGTATTGTTTTTTACACTTAATTTAGCATTCATATTATCTTCTATAATCATCTTTGACATATAAAGTCCAATACCTGTTCCTTTACCTTGCTCTTTTGTTGTAAAGTACGGTTCAAAGATTCTATTTATTATATTATCAGGTATTCCACCTGCATTATCTTCAATTGTAATAATGTTATTATTTAATACTATTTTAATCTCTGGATTTTTTATACTTTTTTCTATTAAAGCATCTTTTGCATTATTAACAATATTTAATATTACTTGTTGAAATTCACTTTTGAAACCATTTACATTAAAATTATCACCTTCAATTGAATGTACAATATTAAGTTGTTTTAATAGAGTAGCTTGCATAGAGATAGTTTTTTCAATAGCCTCTTTTATGCTAAAGTTATCTATCTCTTTATCAACTCTAAAAAAACTTCTAAAATCATCAATAGTTTGTGACATAAACTTAATAATTTGCTTATTATTAGTTATAAAGTTTTTTATAAAAGTTTCGTTAATCTCATCATTTTTATAGTCATATTTTAAATTCTGAATATTAATACCTAATTCATTTAGTGGTTGTCTCCATTGATGTGCAATTGCACCTATCATCTCACCCATTTGTGCCATTTTACTTTGCTGTTGAAGTACCTCTAGTTGTTTTGTATTTTGTTTGGTTTTCTTATCCACTATATTTTCTAGATTTTCATTTAAATTTTTAAGTGCATGGGTTCTTTCTGATACTTTTTGTTCTAGTGACTCATTTAAAGCTTTTAGTTTTCTATCGCTCTCTTGCTTAAATGATATATCAGAAATATTAGCAACAACTAATGACCCTTTTGGTTTATATTTTGCTCCAAAAGAGATAATAATTGGAAAAATAGAACCATCTTTTCTTCTACCTTCAAGTTCATGCTCTTCACCTAATGTTCCTTTAGATACTCCAGTTGATAGATATTTTGCAGATGCTTTATTGTGTCTGTCTTGATATTTTATTGGTATAATATGAAGCAAGTTTCTAGTACCTAACATCTCCTCTTTTGTCCAACCAAACATCTCTTGGGCTTTTTGATTATAAGTAGTGATTTTACTTGTCCAATCAATAGCAATAACTGCATTACTACTTGATTCAATTACGGCTTTTTCATATTCTTCTTTATTTTGAAGTTCTTTTCTATCTTTTTCTATTTGTTTTGCTGCTGGATTAAAAATAAATATAATTTCCATTAGCAATATAAACAATGTTATAAGTAATAAATACAACTCATGAGTTCTCATAATTTCTAGTTGTTCATTAGCATATCTTTCATAGGCTTTTACAGCTTTATTTAGTTTTTTTAGTATTTTGTCTGAACTAAGCATTGCTTTATCCAAATATTTTATGTCATCTGTAGCTAGTAAACTTCTAAAGTTTTTTACATAAAGTATAAGTTCTACTTTGAGCTTATCTTTTTTATAAATATTTTCTAACTCTGGTGTAAATACTTTTGTCAAAAGGTATTTATGACTTGCAGTGATTTCAGTAATTGCATGCTCAAGTTTTAGTTGAGAAAAATAGTTTTTATGAGATATATAATTTACACCCAATGTAACTAACTTTTGAGATAACATTCTTTGCTTTCCAGATATATTAATAATCTTTCCATGCTCTTTACTTTTTGTGATTAAATTAGTATTTAGTATATTTGAAGATATTACAAATATTGCAATAAGTGTTACGGCAGATATGTATCGTTTAGTAAGAGATATTTTAAATATATTCACTTTATAACTTTCTCCTATTGTTTATCGCCTTAGATTATACTATAAACTTCTATAAAGTATTAAATGTTATAATTATATTATATGACAAATATAGCAAACTCACCAACTCAGAAAATTATCTTTAGAAATCAAAATATTTATATTAAACGAGATGACTTATTACATAGTGATTTTACAGGAAATAAAGCCAGAAAATTTTATTATTTTTTCAAAAAAGATTTTCCAAATATCAAAAAAATAATTAGTCACGGTTCAAATCAATCAAATGCAATGTATTCATTGTCAGTTTTAGCTAAATTAAAAGGGTGGAAGTTTGACTATTATACTGACCATATCCCCACATTTTTAGAAGAAAACCCGCAGGGTAATTATAAGTATGCTTTGGAAAATAATATGAATCTAAAGCTAGGAAAATATCCAATAAAAACAGATGATACCACTTTGTTTATAAGTGAAGGTGGAGCGATATTGGAAGCCTCTTATGGGATAGAAATATTAGCAAATGAGATAGTTCAATGGAGAGATGAAAACAATATAACAAACTTAAAAGTATTTTTACCTAGTGGTACAGGAACTACTGCTTTGTTTTTACAAAAGTATTTAGATGATGAAGTTTTAACAACACCTTGTGTGGGAGATTGCAAGTATTTAAAACAGCAATTTTTAGAGTTAGAAGATGATACAAAAAATCATCCAACAATCATTGCTCCACCTAAAAAATTTCATTTTGGAAAACTTTATGAAGAAAACTATTTGATATGGAAAGAGTTAAATAAACAAACAAATATTGAGTTTGATTTATTGTATGACCCAATAGGTTGGCAGACACTTTTAACTCAAGAATTTAAAGACACAACAATCTTATATATTCATCAAGGTGGACAAAAAGGTAATGAAACAATGAAAACAAGATATAAAAGAAAATTAGGTATAATCTAGTCATGAATAAGAATATTATACTAATTGGATTTATGGGTGTTGGAAAAGGTACTATCGCTCGTGCTTTAGTAAAGCAAAGTGACTATTTTGCTATAGATACAGATGATTTAATACAAAGTTTAGAAAATAAAAAAGTAAAAGAGATTTTTGATACTTACGGTGAGCCATATTTTAGAGATTTAGAAAAAAAATGTGCTTTATGGTGTGAGAAGAATGTTGTAAAGTCTATTATATCTACAGGTGGTGGTTTTTATAAGCAACCAAATATTAAAGAAATAGGTACTGTGATATATCTAAAATCAACATTTGAAAATATAATCCAAGGTCTAAAAGATGCTCCAAACTCTGCAAAGAAGTTTAAAAAAAGACCACTACTAAATGATTTAGTAGAAGCTGAGAAGTTATATAATCAAAGAGTTAAAGAGTATGAAACAATAGCAGATATAACAGTAGATGTTTCAGATTTCAATGAAGAAAAAGCAGTTAATAATATACTAAAAGCTATAAAATAAAGGAAAATCACAATTGAAAATAATAAATACAAAAGACAATAACTTTAAAGAACAATTTGAAGAGATTTTAGGTCGTGGAAAAGTTGATATGAAAACTGTATCAGGGATTGTAAATGGCATTATTGATGATATTGTTGATAATGGAAATAAAGCAGTAAAAGAACATATCGCAAAGTTTGATAACTGGACACCAAAAAGTGATGATGAACTTTTGGTTGATGTAGCTGATATGAAAAAAGCTTATGAAAATATTGATGAAGATTTAAGAAAATCATTGCATTTAGCTTATGATAGAATTAAATCTTTTCACGAGAAACAACTACCAAAATCGTGGTTAGATTATGAAGAAAATGGAACAATAATTGGGCAAAAAGTTACTGCTGTTGATAGAGCAGGGCTTTATATTCCAGGAGGAAAAGCAGCATATCCAAGTAGTTTACTTATGAATGCAATTCCAGCAATAGTTGCAGGTGTAGAAGAGATAGTTGTATGTACTCCAACACCTGATAATGAACCAAATGAATTACTTTTAGCAGCTTGTCACTTATGTAATATTACGACAGTTGTAAAAGTAGGTGGAGCAAGTGCAATCGCACTTATGGCATATGGTAGCGAAACATTAAAAAAAGTTGATGTTATTACAGGTCCTGGAAATATTTTTGTGGCTACTGCTAAAAAGTTAGTATTTGGTGAAGTAAATATTGATATGATAGCAGGACCAAGTGAGATAGGGATACTTGCAGATAATACAGCAAATACTGATTATCTTGCGATAGATTTACTTTCACAAGCAGAGCATGATGAGATGGCGAGTAGTATTTTAATAACTACTGATGAGAAAGTTGCACTTGAAACAAGCCAAAATGTAGATAAATATTTAAAAGAACTTTCAAGAAATGAGATAGCAAAGAAATCTATAGATGAAAGAGGTTGTATTATTGTAACTTCTTGTATGGGAAATGCTATAAAACTTATGAATGAGATAGCACCAGAACATTTAGAAGTGATGACACAATCACCTTTTGAATTATTGCCAAAAATTAAACATGCTGGTGCAATCTTTCTAGGACAAAATACACCTGAACCAATAGGTGATTATATAGCTGGACCAAATCATACTTTACCAACTGGTGGAACTGCAAAGTTTTATAGTCCATTGGGAGTAGAGAACTTTATGAAAAAAAGTAGCATTATTAGTTTTAGTCAAAATGCTATCAATGAGATTGGTGAAGATTGTGCATTATTAGCAGATACAGAAGGTTTAACAGCTCATGCAAAAAGTGTTAGAGTTAGAATGCAAGATACAAAGAAGAAACATTAGATGTTGGAAATAGGGCAAAAAGCACCAAGTTTTTGTATTCCAAATCAAGATGATGTTGAGATTTGCTTAAGAGATTTAGCTGGTCGTTGGATAGTTTTATATTTTTATCCAAAAGATAATACTCCAGGTTGTAGTACTCAAGCGTGTGATTTTACTGAACAAGAGCCGTTGTTTGATAATCTTGATGCTGTTATTTTAGGAGTTAGTGCCGATAGTCCACAAAAACATAGAAACTTTATAGAGAAAAAGAACTTAGGTATAACACTACTTGCAGATGAAAATAAAAGTACTTGTGAAGATTATGGAGTTTGGCAACTTAAAAAGATGGCTGGACGAGAATATATGGGGATAGTAAGAACAACTTTTATAATCAGTCCAACTGGAGATATATCGGCTATTTGGGATAAAGTAAAGGTGAGAAAAAAGAAAACTGTAAAAGGTGAGAAGATAGAACTTTTACATGTAGATGAAGTTAAAGAAAAATTAGAAAAATTACAAGGATAAGTTATGGGTAGAGCGTTTGAATATAGAAAAGCAGCAAAAGAAAAAAGATGGGGAAATATGTCAAAAGTATTTCCAAAGTTGGCAAATGCCATAACAATGGCAGCAAAAGCTGGAGTACCTGACCCAGATATGAATGCACCACTTAGAAGTGCAATAGCCACTGCAAAAGCACAAAACTTGCCAAAAGACAATATAGAAGCAGCAATTAAAAGAGCATCAGCAAAAGATGCTGCAAATTTAGCTGAGGTTAATTATGAAGGTAAAAGTGCTGGTGGTGTTTTGATTTTTGTAGAAACAGCTACAGACAATACGGCAAGAACAGTTGCAAATATAAAAGATATATTTAAAAAAGCAAAAGGGCAAGTTGTACCAACTGGTTCTTTAGAATTTATGTTTGATAGAAAATCTGTTTTTGAAGTAAAAAAGCCTGATATGGATCTTGAAGAGTTAGAGTTAGAGATGATTGACTATGGTTTAGAATCTTATGAAGAAGATGGAGATACTTTATATATTTATGGAGCATTTACAGACTTTGGAAGCCTAACAGAAGGTTTAGAAAAGTTAGGACTTGAAATACTTGAAGCAAAGCTTGAAAGAATACCAAATAATCCTACAGAAGTAGATGATGTACAAATGGCTGATTTAGAAAAACTAATAGATAAGCTTGAAGATAATGAAGATGTACAAACTGTTTATACTAATTTAGCGTAA
>CAYUNC010000053.1:0-8657 GCA_964445915.1 uncultured Arcobacter sp. | reverse complement strand
TCAAGTCATGAAGCTGGAGAGTTATTAAATAAAATTGTACCAACTATTGAAAATACTGCATCACTTGTATCGTCTATAGTAGAGAGTACAAATAACCAACAAAATCAAGTAAAACAGATAAATGATTTAGTAAGTACATTGGATAAGTTATCAAGTTTGAATACAAATTCTAGTACAAAACTATTAAATAATGGAGATGAGCTTAAAAGTAAAGTTAATGAACTTAAAGAACTGGTTGCCTTCTTTGGTAAGAAGTAGGCTTTAAAAGTAAGTCTAGCTGTTTAAAGATTGGTTCAAGAGTATTTTCAAGATATTCATTACAATCATCTTTAACACCTTTTTTGAAGCTTAAAATTTTAATATCTTGACTACTTGCTCTATTTTCTATTGCTTCTTTAACCTCTCTATCTAAATCTCTATTGATGTTAGCTAGTTCAAAAATAGTTAAACCAAAGTTTTTACTATACTTTATAACTTCATTGTCTTCTATGGCAATCATATTTCTATCATCTTCTTTAACAGATTCAATAATACCTTCATCATTAAAAATACCTCTTTCATCACCTAGAAAGATATTAAATTGTTTCTTTAAATCAGCATTTTGTTGAACTCTATTTAGTGCAAATAATACAGGTGTATTTGCACTTGCTTCTCGTACAATATTATATATTTTTATAGCACTAATTGCATCACTTTCTCCGTCCATTAGAGGTATAATAAATAAATCAATATTATGATTCATACCACTTTCAAGTAAGGCTCTAATAAAATATACAGTAGTTTTATTTCCACCTACATCTATAACAACATTATTGTTTTCAAGTAAAATATCAGTTAAATTTTCTCTTAAATTACTTTTTTCAACCTCTTGAGTATTAATTTTTACTATATTGCTATTTTCGAAAGATAGGTTATCTCTATTTTCATCATCAAATTCAAAATGATTAACAACTTTTGCTGTAGATTGATAAAGATAAGTAGCAGCTATTTGCATACTAATTGTTGATTTACCAACACCACCCTTGCTATTTATTATTGCAATATTCATTATATCTCCACTTTTTTAGTTGTTATGTGTAGTATACAAAATTTTTCCTACAATATAGATTTTATATATTACAACAAAGTTACATTTTAGATTAATAAATAATATTAATTAAGATAATATTAGATATACTAAACCCAAATATTAATTTATAAGGAAAAAATACTATGAGTGTAAAAAGAGTTTTATTAGTAGATGATGCAAAAGCATCAAGAATGATTGTTGGTAAGGTAGTTAAAAAGCTAGGTCATGAAGTTGTAGGAGAAGCAGTAGATGGACAAGATGGTTTCGAAAAATTTAAAGAGTTAAGACCTGATATCGTATTGTCTGATATTGAGATGCCAGTTTTAGATGGTTATGGTGGATTAAAACTTATTAAAGAAGAAGACCCAGATGCAGTTGTAGTTATGGTAACTTCAGTTGTAAATGCACAGTTTATTCAAAAGATTCTTGGATTAGGTGCTTTAGATGCAGTTAAAAAACCAATTAATGAAGCAAAGCTACAAGCTATATTTGACCAACTAGATTAGAGATTAAAACTTTTAGAAGATTATAAGGAATTACAATGTACAAAATATCATTTAATGAACTTATCATAGATAAGATTGATGATTTACATGCCCAATTATTAGAAGAGATTGAAAAAGTTGAGGATAATAAAATATCTATTGACTTTACAGATATAAAAAAGATGGATTTATCGGCTATACAGTTGTTTCTATCTTTGAAAAAATATTGTGAAGCTTCTAATATAGAATTGAAAATTGAAAATTTAAATTCAAAGAGTATTAAACAAACTTTAACAATGTTAAATTTAACTGAAGCTTTAGGGGTATAATTATGACAGAAGAACTAGAACTTTTTTGTGAGGATATGGATGAGCAGTTAGGTATTATGGAAAGTACTCTTTTAGATATATCAGAGATGGATATTGATGCTATTGATACAGAGATGATAAATCAACTTTTCCGAGCTATGCATACTCTAAAAGGTAACTCAGGTATGTTTGGTTTTGACCAAGTTGTTACTTTTGCCCATGTTGCTGAAAATTTACTTGATGAAGTTAGAAATGATAGAATCGCACTAACTACACCAATGATAGATACTTTTTTACTAGTGCTAGATCACTCAAAAACATTAGTAGAAGTATCAACAGAAGATACTCAAATGGATGAAGAACAACTTGTTTTTCATAATGAACTTATACATCAACTGCAAGTATTTCTTGGTAAAGAAAAATCAGACAATGAAGAAGTTGCAGAAGTAAATCCTGATTATATTCTTGATGTTAAATTAAAAGAAGAATTTTTTAAAGAAAATCTTGATTTTCCAGCAGTATTAAAGTTTTTAGATATTATTGGAGATATAAATTCTTGTAAATTAATTGATGGTACTATTCCTGATATTAATGAAATTGAACCATCAGTATCATATATGCATTTTTTAATTGAATATAAAACAGATGAAGAACAAAAAGAGATAGAATCTGCTTTTGAACTAATTCAAGAGCATATAGAACTTACAATTTCACACCCTCAAAAAGAGGAAGAGAAAAAAGAAGAAGTAATAGTAGTAGAAGAAGTAAAAGAAGAAGAGTCAAAAGAAGAAGTAAAAACAGCAATTATAAAAAAAGAAGAGCCAAAAAAAGAAGTTAAAAAAGAGCAAAAACATTTTTCACTTAGAGTTGATTCAACAAAAATAGATAGACTTATAAATCAAGTAAGTGAGATGGTAATTGCTAATGCTAAAATTACAGAATATGCTTCAAAAAATGATGATAGTGATTTTCAAGAAGCAGTAGCTGTTATCTCAGGAATGATTGAAGAAGTTCGTGATGGTATTATGAATATCCGTATGGTTCAAGTTGGAGATAGCTTTGCTAAATTCAGAAGAATTATAAAAGATACTATGAAGTCTGTTGGAAAAGACATTAACTTTGAAATAGTTGGTGGTGAAACAGAGCTTGATAAAACTGTTGTAGAAAAGATTTCTGACCCACTTGTACATATGTTAAGAAACTCTGTTGATCATGGTGTTGAAATGCCTGAAGATAGAGTTGCTAAAGGTAAAAATCCACAAGGAAATATTACTTTAAGTGCTTATACTGATGCTGGGACTATTGTTATTGAGATTAAAGATGATGGTGCTGGTATTAATAAAGATGTTATTTTTGGTATTGCCGTTAAAAAAGGTATCGTTGATGAAAATGACCAATTAAGTGATAATGAAATTTTCAAATTATTATTTGCAGCTGGATTTTCAACTGCTAAAACAATATCAAATATTTCTGGTCGTGGTGTTGGAATGGATGTTGTTAGAAGAAATATTGAAGAGTTAAGAGGTAGTATTGATATAGACAGTACACTTAATGTCGGTACAACTATGACAATTAGATTACCACTTACACTTGCTATTATTGATGGATTCCTAGTTCAAGTTGGTGGTACAAAATATATTATTCCACTAGATATGATTCAAGAATGTATAGAACTTGATGATATGTATAAAGAACAGATGGTAACTCATGATTACATCACTTTAAGATCACAAATTTTACCTATTTTAGATATACGAAAACATTTTGGAGAAGAGGTTACTACATCTCCTAGAGAAAATATTATTGTTGTAAAATATGGAAATACTCAAATAGGACTACAAGTAGATGAACTATATGGAGAGTTTCAAACTGTTATTAAACCTTTAGGTCAGTTATTTGAAAATGTAGCTGGAGTTTCAGGTGGAACTATTTTAGGTAGTGGAGAGATTGCACTTATTTTTGATATTCCTAGATTGATTGAATTTAAGATAATAAACTCAGCAAATAAGGAGCAAATCGATGGAAGATAATGTAGAAGCCATAATAAAAGTTCAATATTTATTTTTTGTAATAGATGAAGAGAGCTATGCTGTTAGAGCAGATAAAGTAAAAGAGATTGTTGATTATGTTCAAATAACTAAAATACCACAGACCAATTCTTCTATTATGGGTGTTACTAATATTAGAGGGGATATTATTCCTATTATTGACCCAAAGATAAGATTTGAACTTGGTAATACAAATATTGAGAAAAGAACATCATTTATTATCTTAAATATACTAAATCAAGAAACTGATGAATTATCTGCCATTGCTATTATTGTTGATTTGGTAAATGAGGTTGATAACTTACATCCTGATGATATTTTACCTACTCCAGAGTTTGGTACAGCTATTGATAGAAATTATATAAAAAATATGCTTAGATACAATGACCAGTACATTACTGCATTAGACATAGATGCAGTATTAAATACTGAAGAACTATCTCAAAAATAAGGAAAAATAATGAATAATGAATTATTCCCAGATGAAGTTATAGAAGAAGATGAACTTGATTTACTTGAATTAGTATCAGCTGATACTAATAGTACAAATCAATATCTAATTTTTATAGGTTCAGATGATGAAGTTTATGCTATAAATGTTTCAAAAGTTCAAGAACTTTTAGTTTATAAAAATTTGCATATGACACATAACCCAACACAAGATTCAATTATACGAGCAACTGCAGATATAAGAGATAATATGACAACAATTATTAACTTTGATGAATGGTATGGAAATAAAGTTTTAGATAATGATGCATATGAACTGATTATTTTAGCTGCTTTTGGTGGATATAACTTAGGTATTATGATTAAAAGTGTTGAATATATTATGAATATAAATCTTTCAAATATGCAAGATAACTCAGCAAATAATCCAAAAACTAATTTTGTTGCTAAAATTCGTTTAAATGGTGTAGAGAGATTATGTACAATATTTGATGGAGATAGAATGTTACTTGATGTATTTCCAGATACTATAAATACAGGTGTAGCACATATAGAAACATCAACAGTTGAGCATAAAAATAAATTAATATTATTTGCAGATGATAGTAGACTAGTAAGAAAAATGGTTGTTGGTCTTTTTAATAAGTTAGGATTTAAATCAAGAGCATATGATAATGGATTAGAACTGCTGGAAGATTTAGACAATATAGAAATAGAAGATATAGGTTTAATAGTTACTGATTTAGAGATGCCTATTATGGATGGAACAACTTTAATGAAAAAGATACAAGAAGCAGGTATCTATTCAGATATTAATGTACTTGTGCATACAAATATGAGTAATGATGTTATGAAAAAGTCATTAGAAGAGTATGGTGCAGTAGAGGTGATTAGAAAAATCGATCTAGAAAAATTATCAATAGCGATTAATAAATACTATAAATGATAAATACAGATATTAACTTAACCAATGATGAGTTTATGCTATTTAAAACTTTAGTATATGAAAATATTGGTATATCTTTAAATGAAAAAGCAAAAGATATTTTAAAAAATAAACTATCAAGAAAGCTTAGACAATATAAAATATCATCATATGGTGAATATTATAACTTTATAATGTCTGATGATAAATATAAAAAAGAGATGTTAAATATTATCACAACAAATGAAACATATTTTTTTAGAGAAAATCGACAATTCGTATTTTTAGAAGAAGAGATATTTCCATTATTTAAAAATAAGCAAGTTAATATTTGGAGTGCTGCAAGTTCTATGGGTGCAGAAGCTTATACAATTGCTATGATAGCTCAGAATCTTAATCTAAAATATAAGGTTTTAGGAAGTGATATAAACTCAAATGTTATTTTAAAAGCAAATCAAGGGGTATATCCTCTTAGATGGCTAGATAAGATTCCATCTAATTTACAAAATAAATATTGTGAAGTAAATCATGAGGTTTTAGTAAATGAATTTTTAATTTCTGATTGTCTTAAAGAAAATACTGAATTTAAAGTATTAAATCTTATGCACCATCAAAATATAGGTATGTTTGATATTATTTTTTTACGAAATGTATTAATATATTTTAATATGGAAGTTAAATCACAGGTGTTATCAAATATAGTAAAAAACTTAAATGTAGGTGGTTATTTATTTATCTCTGTAACAGAACATATAGATAATTTAGATATTACTAACTTAGAACAAATATCTAGTTCAATTTTTAGAAAGGTTGCATAGTATGATAAAAGTATTTGTAATGGATGATTCTTTATTAATTCAAAGTTATCTTAAAAAAATAATTTCTAATATTGACGATATTGAACTTATAGGAAGTGCCTTAAACCCAGTAGACGGAAAAGATGATTTGGAAAGACTTAATCCAGATGTAATAATACTTGACCTAGAGATGCCAAAGATGGATGGATTAACTTATCTTAAAGAAAGAGAAGACAATACTCCAACTCTTATGTTCTCAAGTTATGTTGAGTCTGGCTCTTCAAATGCTTTAAAAACATTAAGATATGGTGCTTGTGAAATTATACAAAAGAACTCAACAACATTACAGTTTAGTGACGAGATAGTTAAAGAGTTTAAAAGAAAGATAAAAGCAACAGCAGAATCTAAAAATATTCAACATATTATTGATAAAGCAGAAGCTAAACAAACTAAACTATATACACCAACAATAAAAAGTAGCTACACTATTGTTGCTATTGGAGCATCTACAGGTGGTGTTGAAACTCTAGAAACTATTTTAACTAAACTCAATAAAGACCATGCACCAATATTAATAACTCAGCATATGCCTGCAGGATTTACAGCTTCATTTGCTTCTAGATTAAATACAATTTGTCCAAATTCAAATATAGTTGAAGCAAAAGGTGGAGAATCTATTGGCTTAGGAGATATATTTATAGCTCCAGGTGATAAGCATCTTGAGATTGAACAATCGGGGATAAATAGTTATTCTACTGTGCTTCAAGATTATCCAAAAGTATCAAATCATAAACCAAGTGTAGATGTATTATTTACATCTTTTGCTAATCAAGTAACAAATAATACTGTAGCATTTATCTTAACAGGTATGGGGCAAGATGGGGTAAAAGGTTTGAATAAGGTTCTTAATAGTGGTGGACATACATATGGACAGGATGAAAAATCCTCTGTTGTGTATGGTATGCCAAAAGTTGCTTTTGACTCTGGTGCTGTACAAACACAAGTATCTTTGCTTGAAGTTGCAAATATTATAAATAAAATTTAAAAGGTCAATTATGTTAAAAAATATATCAATAAGAGTAAAGATTATATCTATGATAGGTGTAGCTATATTATTATCATCAGTGTTAATAATTTTAAGTACAACATATACAATCAATAAAATATCAAAAGCTAATATAGAAAAGTTTAAAAAAGATGCTTATATAAAAACAAAAAATGATTTAACAAAAATATCATCAATGGCATTAGCTACAGTTGATTCATATTATAGTCGTTCAGCAGAAGATAAAATAAAAACAGAAGTTAAAGCATATATTGATGAGCAGTCAAACTATCTTTTTACTATTTTACAAGGTCAATACGATTATCATAAAGATAAAATGAGTCGTAAAGATTTAATTAAATTATTAAAAAATACAATTAAAAGTACAAGATATGGAACAAGTGGATATTTTTGGATAAATGATTTTGATTATAAGATGGTGATGCATCCTATTAAAGAAAAATTAACAGGAAAAGTATTTATTAATACACCTAAAGTACCTTTTGTTCAATTAGGTGTAGATGAATTAAAAAATAGTGGATTAGATACAGGTTATATTCAATACTCTTTTTATTCACCAAGTGCTAAAAAGTATATGCATAAAGCATCAGTAGTAAAAGTTTTCAAACCATTTAATTGGATTATAGGTACAGGTGCCTATATTGATAATGTAACAGAAAAAATGCAAAAAGAAGCAATGCGGGCAATTAAAAAACTAAGATATGGGAAAAATGGTTATTTTTGGATAAATGATATGAATAATAAAATGTTAATGCATCCAATAAAACCTGAATTTGACGGTAAAACATTTGTAAATACTCCAAAAGTTCCATTTGTGGAATTAGGGGTAAATCAACTTAAAAAATCAAGAAAAAATGCTGACTTTATTCAATATAGTTTTTTAACTCCATCTACAGGACAGTATAGTCACAAACTTTCAATTGTAAGTCAATTTAAGCATTGGGGTTGGGTGATTGGTACTGGTAGCTATACAAATTATATAGATGATAAGATTGCTCATATGGAAAAAATAGCACAAATGAAAGTTAGAGATGAAATAAAAGATATAGCTTTAATATCATTTCTAATATTTATTATTATAACAATTGCCTCTTTATATATATCAAATTTAATTATTAATAAACCAATTGAAAATGTTCAAAATGGATTGATTGACTTTTTTAAATATATAAATCATGAAACTAAAGATATCACTCTTTTAGAGGATAGTTCAGGTGATGAATTAGGGAGTATGGCAAAAGTTATAAATGAAAATATCATTAAAACTAAAAATGCTATTACCAATGACCATATCTTCATACAAGAAGCGATGGATTTAGCAAAGAAATTAGAATCAGGAGAATTTAATCAACTATTAACAACAACACCTAGTAGTAGTGAGTTGAAGAAATTAAAAACTATTTTAAATAATATTACTGAAAACTTTGATGTTTCATTTACAAAAATAAGTGATGCTTTACATGAAGTATCTCAAGGTAATTTTAATACCTCTCTTAATCTTATAGATGA
>CAYUNC010000052.1:0-9034 GCA_964445915.1 uncultured Arcobacter sp. | reverse complement strand
GAAGTTAGTACTGGTGCTGGAAATGATTTAGAAAGAGCAACAGATATAATTAAGTCTATGGCTACTATTTATGGTATGAGTGATACTAAAATAGCTGGACTTATGGTACTAAGTAAACAAACAAATCAATTTTTAGGTGGTGGTCAAACAAGTAAAGATTATAGTGACCAGATGGCATTTAATCTTGACGAATATATTAAAGATACACTTGATATAAGATATAAAGCAGTACTTAAAAGCTTAAAAGAAAATAATAAAGCGATGGAACAAATGACAGCAGAACTTTTAGATATAGAAGTTATTTCTGGGAAAAGAGTTCAAGAGATTATTGTTGAAAATGGTGGAACTGTTTATAAAAATGAAGAAGATGAAGTTGAAACTAAAAAAGAGGATAAAGCATAAAAGACAATATATATATTTTAACAAATAAAAAAATAAAAGGGGCAATTAATTTACCCCTTTTAGATATAAAATATATAAAAACTAATATTAATTTTTCTAATTATGATGCTTTAGTAATCACTTCAAAATATGCTGTTAGTTCATTAGATTCATTTGATGAACAATGGCAAAATATCCCAACTTATGTAATCGCACCGCAAACAGCAAAAATAGTACAAACTCTAAATGGCAATCTAAAATTTACAGGTACAAAAACAAATGGTGATGATTTTGCTAAAGAACTTATTCCAATACTAGAAAATAAAAAAGTTTTATATCTAAGAGGTGAGAAAGTTGTATCGTCACTTGTAGATATATTAAATACAAATCAAATAATATGTGATGAAGTTATTGTTTATAAATCAATATGTAAATCACAAGCTTCAAAACAAACTTTACCATTAAATTCTACTATTATATTTTCATCTCCTACAACAATAGAATGTTTTTTTGAAAATTATATTTGGGATAATAGTTTCAGAGCAATTGCTTTTGGAGAAAAAACAGCTTCATATTTACCACAAAATGTATCTTGTGAAGTTGATATAAATTCATCTTTACAATCTTGTGTAATGTTAGCCCAAAAGTAAATAATAAATAAAATTCCTATATAATTAGTTTTTAGATATAATAACAAAAAAGTTTAAGGATAATGATGAGTATTGAAAATGATATTAAAATTCTTGCAGTAATACTACTATTCATATTGTCTATTTCACTATTGATTTACAAAAAGAAAAATATTACAATATTATATAAATTTATTGCAATGACAATATTTCTAAATCTATTGTTATCAGTATTAAGTCCAGGGTTTAGTATATTAAATTGGATAAGTTTTGAGTCTATTGATGTTTCAAATAGAACAGCTAATCTATGGGGAGAAAGAGCACATATAGGTGATCTTTTAGCTGGGCATTTTATAGCACTATTATTTATTGGTTTATTATTTGTTGTAGATAAGCAAACGCAAAGTATTGGTCAAATGAATAAAAGTCTTGAACTTAGTGACGAAGCTATTAAACAACAATCACAAGATTCACAAATACAATCAGTAGAGTTAGCAAAACAATCAGATGAATCAGAAAAGCAATCAATAGAATTAGCAAAACAATCAGAAGAATCTAAAAATCAAACAGAAGTATTTAAATTCCAAAGAGAAGAGATGGAAGCTCAAAGAAGAGAGATGTTATCTCAAAGAAAAGAGATGGTTGCTCAAAGAAAAGAGATGAAAGCTCAAAGTTTCAATAATAAATTTTTTGAAATATTAAATTTATTTAATAATATCATTGGTAACTTTCAATATTCACAAGATAGATTAACAAAAGATGATAAAGTTCAAACAGTTATTTATATGAAAAAAGATGTATTAAAACAACTAAAAGTTAATTTACTAAACTCTATAAGATGTATTAATATTGGAACTATAGATATTAAAAGAAGAATAAATAAGATTGAAACACTAGAACAGTTTCAACCAATATTTAATCAATTTAATAAAGTATATGATACTACATTTAAATACTACTTTATCAACTTATATCAAATCTTACAATATATAAAAATAAATGAAGAGGCTGATTTAAAGAATGCTAAAAATGATGAGAGTAAAGAGACAGTAAAAGAGTTTTATAAAAGCTATGCAAATATTGTAAGAGCACAATTATCAAGAAATGAATTAGTTATGTTATTTTACAATGCATATATGATACAAGATACTGTAAACAGTGATAAGTATATTAAAATTATAGAACATTTTTCTTTATTTGAACATCTGACTTATACTGACTTAGATATACGAACTAGTGATTTTACTCTTGTAGACCAATTATTAGTAAAATATGACGAAAGTGCATTTGGTCAAAATATTGCTTTATTAAAAAAGAGAGAATTTCTTTTGGATGAAAGCTTAATCTAAAGCTGGCAACCTTGCCCCACAGAAGTATGTATCTCTTTTAAATCACAAGAGTTACATCTGTATTCTATCTCAACTATTCCACTACAACCATGCTTTTTAACAACTCTTTGTTTTATTACATCAACATAAAATTCTTGCTTTGTTTCTGGGTCAAAAAAACTTTTTGAACTTGCACCACATTGAGGGCAAATTCCATTATCAAAATCTGCTTGTCTTGTTTTCTTTGATTTAAAATATAAAAGTGTTAAGAATATTACTAGTAAAAGAATAATTAACAAAGATACAATAGTGTACATATTAAAAGTTAAAATTCTTTACTGTATAAAGTTTAAGATTGTCACCTTTTAAAGATTTTAATTCACTTGTAAAGCCTTTTTTAGAAAATAGAACAAAAGTATCTACATCTATTTTAGCATTTTTGCAATTTTCTTTTAGTTTAGTTAATTCACTTTTTTTGATTTTAGAATTTGTATATTTTGAAGAACCAGCAATAACTTTACCTCCTTTAGTTTCAACTAATAAATCAATATCAATATTATCATCCCAATAACGACCAAGCTTAACTATTGTTTGATTTTGTATTAGAGCAATTTCATTATTTTTAACGCTTTGTTTGATTAGTTCGTGTGATAATTGTTCAAAAATTAAAGATGCAAATTCTGACTTTCTATTTTCAAAAGTTTTGAAAAATTCTTCATAGTTTCCATCTCTGATACCTTTGAAAATTGGAGAGATACAAGCAAACCAAAATCTTACAAATGGTGAAACAAATAATAACTTTTCAGATACAACATATTGGTCATCAATATCTGATAAACTTTGAAGTGATTTTTCAAGTCGTAAAACTTTTAATCCACATAAATCATCAATAATATCAATACCATCATCAAACGATATATTAGCTCGTCTAAAAGCTGAATTTGTTCTTCTATCACCAAGTGCTAGACCTGATAATATTGTATGATAAAGGTCATCACCTTTTGTTAAATTGCTTATGTCATTTCGTAAATATTTATATTTGTTTAAAATAAGTTTTTCTATTAAAATTTCAATAGGTACTGTTGTATTTACTTTTATATCTAGTCCACCAAAAATAGCAAAATAATTGATTGCTTCTTCTTGATTTTTAGGATTGTTTCTTACACAAAAATCTTTAAATTGTTCTGCTATTGTTTGTTTAGTTTGTATGATTGTTTTGCCTTGGGATTTAATTTATTTGTGATTATAACATAAAATTTGAGATATTTTAAAAGAATAACACTTAAAGTAAATTTTGGCTAAAATAAAACCATGGATATTAATACAAAAGAGATAACTATACACATCGCTAAACAAGCATATACATTTGACATTGGTGCTGATGTTAACAATGAAACAATAGATGGTTTAAAACAATTTTTAGATATTGATAAAGAGATCTCTGTTCCACAATTATTATCAGCATATTTGAAAAAAAATGCAGAACATATCAAACTAAAAAAAGATATTGGAAATACCGTTCAAACTTTAAACGACTTTAAAAACTCAAATATAACTTGAAAAAAGCATTCACAATTTTAGAGATTATTTTTACATTAATTATAATTTCAATTCTACTAGTTGTAGCTATTCCAAAACTTTTTAACAATCTTTCAAATGCTAATATTATCAAACTAAAAACAGATTTAGTTTTAATCAAGAGTGCTATAAATGACTACAATCAAAAGCAAATATACTTAAATACAAATCAATTGTTAGAAGTATTAGGCAATGATGAAAACCAACTTTTTAATATCATCTTAGATACTCCAATAGTTGCACAAAAAAATATAGCAGGAAATTGGTCAAAACAATCTTTAACAATATATAATGCTTGGATTGACAATACAAATAGTATTAAATTTGAATTTGATAAAATAAAACAAACTTTTAAGTGTGATACATCAAAGCAGTATTGTAAAGAGCTTTTAAAATGACTTATTATGAAGTAGCATTATTAAACTCTCCATTAGCACCACTAACTTATCAAAGTGACCAGATTATAGAAGTAGGGGTACAAGTAGAAGTTAAACTTGCAAATAGAAAAAAACTACTTTTTGGTGTGATAGTAAAAATAGTTGATAAACCATCTTTTAGATGTACAAATATTTCTGAAATTTCAGATATTTATTATGATAGTCAAATGTTACAAACTGCTGTTTTCATATCATCATATTATATCTGTAGTTTAGGTGAAGCTTTAACTTTATATATTGCTTTTCAAAAAGATGATAATGATAAATTATCTGATTATACTACTGAGTGTAATATTGAGTTATCTCCTAAGCAAGAAGAGTTATATGAATTTACACAACAAAATAAACAATCATTACTTTTCGCATCTACAGGAAGTGGGAAAACAGAGATTTATATAAAAGCAATTCAAAAGGCTTTAAAAAATAATTCACAAGCAATTATGTTGATGCCAGAGATCTCTTTAACTCCTCAAATGCAAATACGACTTGAAAAAGTGTTTGGTACAAGCATTGCAATATGGCACTCTAAAGTTACTAAGAAAAAGAAACAAACTATTTTAGATGGATTAGCTTCAGGTGAGATAAGATTGATTGCAGGGGCTAGGTCAGCACTTTTTTTACCATATAAACATCTTGGACTAATAATAGTTGATGAAGAGCATGATGAATCATATAAAGCAAATAACAAACCACGAATAAATGTAAAAGATTTATCTTTATATATTGGGCAAAAGTTTGATATTCAAGTGATTTTAGGAAGTGCAACTCCATCTATTACTTCATATAAAAAAGTGCCATATATTAGAAATAAAGAAACATTTTTTGAGACTACAAAATCTATACAATTTGATGAATCAAATCTAGGAATTACACAAAACATATTAGATAAAATTGCCAATACAATATCACAAGATAAGCAAGTAATAGTATTCTTACCTACAAGAGCAAATTTTAAATATCAAATATGTAGTGACTGTGGTACATCTATAGAGTGTCCTTTTTGTTCTGTTAGTTTAAGTATGCATAAATATCTAAAAGTTTTGAAGTGTCATTATTGTAACTATACACAAGCTATACTTGATAGTTGCCCATCTTGTCATACTGGTCTTATAAAAAACTATAGACTTGGAACTGCTGAAGTAAAACTAATTTTAGATGATTATTTTCAAGATAAAGTTGTTGAAGTTTTTGATAGAGATACAGTAAAAACTGATAAACAATTAAGAGATAAACTAAAACATTTTAATGATGAAAAAATAGATATTTTAGTTGGTACACAAATGTTATCAAAAGGGCATGACTATCACAATGTTACATTAGCAGTGATTTTAGGTATTGATTCTGTACTAAATATGACAAGTTATAAGTCAAGAGAAAGAGCATTGTCATTAGCTTTACAAATTGCAGGTAGAAGTGGAAGAAAAGGTATGGGCGAAGTTGTGATACAGACAAAGAATAAAGATTTTTTTAGTCAATATTTAGAACAAAATAACTATGAAGAGTTTCTTGAAGAAGAACTATCTTGTAGAACAAATTTATATCCACCTTTCGTAAAGATTGCAAAAGTTATATTTAGTCATCAAAATAGTTTATTAGCCCAAGAGCAATTAAATAAATATATTGAGATATTTGGAAATTTAAATAATGAAGTTGAACTTATAGGTTTTGGTGAAAGTGATATTTTTAAAATAGCAAATAAGTACAGATATGAGCTACTTTTACGCTCAAGCAATGTAAAGAACTTATTAAATACTTTACACTCTATAAATAGCCCTATGGCTTCAATAGATATGGATACTTTATAAAACTTTTATAACTACAGTGCTGTAAGGATTGTAAAGTACATTTGCTTTATTTTGAATTTTTACATTTCGTCGCTGTGTATAATCTACTCTAAAAGTTCCACCACTATTTGATGAAAACTTAGCACATATTTTTCCAGCTTCTTCTATGATATATTCAGGAATAGTTTTTTTAGTATTTGAAACTATTACATGAGAAGAAACTTCCCCTTGAAGATGAAACCAAAAGTCACTAGCTTTAGAGTTTTCTAATAAATAGATATTTTCTCTCTCATCACGACCAAGCATAATTTTATAACCATCTATAAAAAAACTCTGATAAGGATTTAGCTTCTTTGTTTTTATTTGATTTTTATCTTTTTTAGGAAAATAAAACTCTATCTCATCATTTGTATTACACTTATCAATTGTAATAATAAGCCTTTTGAAAAAGTCTAACTTTTGTGATAAATTTAGGTGTTCAATATATTGGTTTTTTATTTTTGCTTTTGCTTTTTTTGAACTTTTAAATAACTCATTTGATTTTCTAATATTAGCCTTTTTCTCATAACCAGCACATTGGTATAAGTTACTTACTATAATAGTTGCTTCATCATTATACTTTGTTGCTTTTTCTTTAAGTGTATCAATATTATCTAAGCTATTTAGAATCTTTTCTATCTTTTTAATCTGTTTATTTACTTGAGTGATTTTTTGTTTTTTTATATTTAATAATTCATTATTTTCTCTAGTAGTATAAATATCCAATAAAAACTGTTCAATATCATCTATAGCTTTCTCTTCAAATTCAAATGTAGGCTTTTCCAATTCAAGAAGTTTCTGACCAACTTTTACAACTCTCACAGATGTCCACTCATCAATATGTCGTAAAGCCTCAAGGATAATACCATCTTCTGAAAGAATAACAATATTTGTATTCTTACCTGTAAATTCTAATTGAAGTGTTGTACTTTGTTCTTTATAAGATGATTTACTTTTTACTTCTATATTAAGAATCTTATCATCGTTTTTAAGATAAACTTTTGTAATTTTGGAATTTATAAATCTTTTTTGCAAAACTACATCAAAAGGTGCATTAAAATCTTTTTTTATTATTTGTTTTGAGTTTTTTTTATAAATTGTTGATTGACCTTTTGTCATATCAAAGTATAATACTTTTTTATTATTGAATTCAATAGCAATAGTGTTGTTTGACACTCTCTTAATATTGTGTATAGAGGTTAGATTTGTGAGGAAATCTGTTACTTTTTTTAATATATAATATTTCATTTTGGAATAATACCATATTTCACAATTATTTCACATTTGTTATGATATACTTCTTGTGAAATTAAAAAAAGGAGTTAATAATGAATACATTATTAAAATTAGTATTAGCAGGTGCAATCGCCTTAGCTATGAGTACAACTGTTGCATCAGCTGATGTAACAAAAGGTCAAAAGCTTTATTCTAAGAAGCTTAAGAAGAAATGTGGAATGGCTGGTTCTAAAATGGCTGCAAAGCATTCTCAAGATGAATGGGAAACTATCCAAGAAAATGGAAAATTAGTAGATGAAATTAAAACTATTTGTCCAAAAATCAAAAAAGTAAAAGAAAAATATGTTCCTCACTTTTATGACTTTTTCTATGAATATGCAAATGATTCAGGAAATGTTCCTTCTTGTTAATCTAAATTAACAAAAAGTAAAAAAGGTTAGGATTTTTTCCTAACCTTTTTTTATGTCTAAAGAAAATACCTTATTGAAGCAAAACCTTTTGCAAGAGTTGGCTTTATCTTATCAATATGTTCAGTAGTTACAATCCCACCTAATGCTAGTATTGGTATATCATATTGTTTTACAACTTTTGATAACAGTTCACAACCTTTAGCAGTACCTTTATTTGGTGTATCAAAAATTGGTGAATATGTAATCATATTAGCTTTTTGATTTATCGCTTTTTGTATCTCAGTTTCATTGTGACAACTAATGATTGTAAATAAGTCATTTTGTTTTGCCAATGATATTTTATCAAATTGTTGTGAAGTAAGATGAACACCAGATGCATTTAGTTTAATAGCAAGTTCAATGTTGGTATTTAATAAAATATGTTCTATATTGTATCTCTTAGCTATTTTTATAAAGATAGTTGCAAGTTGTTCAAAGTTTGGAGAAGTTTTATCTCTGAAACATATAATATCTGGAGTATGAGATTCTAAAACTTTAATTAGAGTTTGTTCAAAAGTTTTAGGATTTGAAGTATAATACTTTGGGTCTGTTATTAGATATTGAATCATTATATTTTACTTATAAAAAAAGGGACTTCAAATTGAAGCCCCTTTTAAATCAGTAGTCAAGTTATGACTAGTGATCTTCCTCAGCCATCATAACTGAACCTGCGATATATACATATGTTAATATCATAAAAATAAATGCTTGTAAGAATCCAAATGCTGTTAAAAGAAAGAAACCTGGTAACGGTGCAATCCAAGGAACTAACATTAAAAGTACCATTAAGAACATATCATCACCTTTTACAGAACCAAAAAGTCTGAAAGATAAAGAGATAATTCTAGAAATATGAGAGATAATCTCAATAGGGAACATCAATGGAGCAAGTGCTTTAACTGGACCCATAAAGTGTGCAAAATAGTTAACAAAACCATTTTCTTTAATACCTAAGTAGTTGTAGTAAACAAAAACTATTAATGCTAAAGATAATGTAATATTGATATTTCCTGTTGCAGATTCAAAACCTGGAATAACACCCATCATATTTGATACAAAAATCATCAAACCTAATGTAGCAATTAAAGGCATATATTTTCTAGCATTTTCTCTACCCATACTATCTTCACCAATACCTACAACACCTTGTAAATATGTTTCCATAACATTTTG
>CAYUNC010000051.1:0-9344 GCA_964445915.1 uncultured Arcobacter sp. | reverse complement strand
TGGAAAAGGTGGAACAATAAGAAGAGTTACTAGATATATGGATGAAAAACATTATAGAGTAGTAGCACTTGGAAAGCCAACTGATGAGCAAAAATCTCAATGGTTTTATCAAAAATACATTCAACATTTCCCAAGAGCTGGTGAGATAGTACTATTTGATAGAAGCTGGTACAACAGAGCTATGGTTGAACATGTATTTAACTTTTGTACAGATAAAGAGTATGATGATTTTATGAATAGTGTATCAAGCTTAGAAAATGATATTGTAAATCAAGGTACAATCTTAGTTAAACTTTATTATAGTGTAACAAAAGATGAACAAGCTAAAAGATTTGAGAGAAGAAAAACTGATCCATTAAGACAATGGAAGCTAAGTGAAATAGATATGCAAGCTCAAGAGAGATGGGATGACTTCACAACTACTAAGTATGATATGATAAAACAAACTCATACACATAGTGCACCTTGGACAGTAATAAGGTCAAATGATAAACAAAAAGCAAGATTAGAGTCTTTAAAAGTGATTTTAAACTCTATAAACTACGAGAATAGAGATGAAAGTCTTGATTATGGGTTAAATCCTAATGTTGTAATCTCAGGGGCTAGAGAAGTTGAGATTATGGAAGCACAAAGAACTAATAACGGTAAGTTTATTGGTTAATAACAAATAAAAATTAAAGGAAAAATTATGGGAAAGAAAAAAGCAGGGAAAATTCAGATTTGGAAGAAAAAAGAAACTATTGCGTATGAGGAAGAATTACATACATTACAAGTTGAACTATTAAAGTTTCAAAATCATGTTAAAGATAAAGGTCTTAAAGTATTAATGATTTTTGAAGGTAGAGATGCTGCTGGAAAAGGTGGAACTATTAAAAGAATGACTGAACATCTTAATCCAAGAGGGGCAAGAGTTGTTGCATTAGAAAAGCCAAGTGAAAGAGAAGCTACACAATGGTACTTCCAAAGATATGTATCTCATTTACCAGCTGCTGGTGAAATAGTTATATTTGATAGAAGTTGGTATAACCGTTCTATGGTTGAGCCAGTTATGGGATTTTGTTCTGAAAGACAGCACCATAAATTCTTAAAAGATGCTCCTGCATTTGAAAAGATGTTAGTAGATGAAGGTATCCAAATCTTTAAATTTTACTTCTCTGTATCTAAAGATGAGCAAGAAGCTAGATTTAAATCAAGAGAAACTGATCCATTAAAACAATTTAAATTATCTCCAGTAGATAAAGAATCTCAAAGATTATGGGATGAATATACACTTGCTAAGTTTATGATGTTAAGTGCTACTCATACATCATCAGCACCTTGGACAATTGTAAAAAGTGATGATAAGAAAAAAGCTAGAATAAATGCTATTAAACATGTTTTAAACTATGTTAATTATCCTAAAAAGATTAAAGCTACTAAGATTGCTGTAGATGATAAGATTATTGTATTTGGTAGTGACGAAGCTATTAAAATGGAAAAAGATTTAAAATTTACTATTAAAAAATAAGTTTTTTTAAACTATTTAAAAATGGAGAAGTTTTAAAACTTCTCCATTTTTTTTAATCTAAAAACTATACTAATATAACAGATTGAATTTGTTTTAATGATGGTAAAGTATAATCTGCTTCAGATAAATTCACATCAAACTTATGACCACTTTGTACTTGAATAGTATTTTTTATATTTGCATTTTTGCCACATAATATATCACTAGATTTATCCCCTATTAACCAAGAGTTTTCTAAATCTATACTATGATTTTTTAAAATATTATCTATCATTAATGTCTTTGGTTTTCTACATTGACAATTGTCAGTTGGATTATGAGGGCAACATTGAACTTCTTGTATTTGAATATTTTTTTCTTTGAACTTTTCTACCATCCATAAAGTTAATTTATCAAAATCATTTTGAGTATAGTATCCTCGCCCTATTCCTGATTGGTTTGTAATAACAAACAATAAATATCCATTATTTTGTAAATATAATAATGCATCAAAAACACCATCTATAAATTCAAAATCTTCTATTTTATATAAATAGTTCTTTTCAATATTTATAACACCATCTCTATCTAAAAATACAGCTTTAGTCATAAATTATCTTAATGCTTGTGTCATAGGTACGATACCATTTTGAGTTAACATTTCACAAATAGTCCCAGCACTACTATTAATTGACAATTGAAGAATATTTTGTGATACTTTAATACTTACACATACAGTATTATTTTCAATATACTGAATCTCATCTTGTGATATTTTCCATACAGAACTATTTAATGTAACTGCATCACTTATATTTTGGATTTTTCCATTTTGTAAATAGTAAGTTTTAATTGAATTTGTAACAGTTACTATATCTTGCTGAATGCTAGATACTACTGCATTGTCTTTTGTTTCCATTAGTTTTGGTACTGCAACAGATGCTACTATACTAATAACGACAATCATAAAAATAACTTCTATTAATGAAAATGCTTTTGACATAAGTTCAACCTTGTATAATTTTTTATATTATAACTTAATTTTAGTTATTATCAAAATAGCAAGTTGTAAGTCATACTTGTACAAAGTCCCGCAAAAAGTCCTGCTACAAGGTCATCTCCCATAACACCCCAACCACCTTTAACATTTTCATCAATCTTACCAATTACAGATGGTTTCCAGATATCAAAGATTCTAAAATATATAAAAGCAATAATTCCCATAAGCCACATACCAGAGCCTACTCCTGCTACACTTAAAGCAAGCCACATTCCTGCAAACTCATCTATTACAATCTCTTTACCATCATGAGTACCAACTTCTTTTTCATAAATATCTATTTGTTTTACAGCAACTAATGTTACTAAAATAGCTATCATAAAAATATTTGATATATTTAAAAACTCCAAAGCACCCATACCCATAATAAGTGCCACTATACTTCCCATAGTACCAGGAGCTTTTGGGCTAAGTCCACTATAAAAAAGAGTTAAAAATGCTAATCTCATTTTGCTTTTTTCTTTTCTATTCCAAACTTCTTTCTTTTTTCCCATAGAGATTTTCTACTAATTCCAAGTCTTTTACTTAGTTCTGTATCAGGATATTTTGATTGGAAATTTAATGTTATTTGTTTTACATAATCATTTACAGTTAAAATTGATTCAATAGTAGATATTTGATTATCTTTCATAAGTGTAATTTTAGCAAAAGGAACCTCTTCTCTTTCACCTGAACTTATTATAATATTGTAATCTTCACACATATCAATTATTAACTTTTTTGATGATTGTTTTAAATGATGAAAATCATAAAGATATAAAATTTTATCCGTATAGTCTTGCGGATTAATTTTAATAAACTTTTTAAGAGATATAAATTCAATATATTTCCCAAATTTTTCTGCAACTTCATAAACAATCTTATCTGCAATCTTTTGTTCATTTGTTTCAATTAAAAATGGCAGTTTATTTGGTAATGTCTCATCTATTTCTATATTATTAAAAATAAAATTTAAATAGTTTTTTATCTTTACATTTTCTTTTTGCAAAATATTAAATTGTTCAAAATGCTTAATTTTTCTTAGTAATTCATCCATAGTAAATGGCTTTAATACATAATCAGAAGCACCAGCCTCAATAGGTCTAGTTACAGTAGCTTCACTAAGATATGTAACTAGTAAAATTACTACAGAAGAGCTATATTTAGTAATAACTCTTTCTATATCTCCTGTAAGATTTGTCGATAATAAAATCGTATCATAATGTATACTATAATCAATATCTTTGATTGTAGTTAATCTTTTTATTGTATGTCCATCTTCTTGCAATCTTGCTTCAACTTTCTGAGCTAGATATACCTCGTCGTCAAGTATTAATATATTCACTAATTATTTTCCCAATCATAAAATTTTAATGTTGCTATACTTTGTACAGCTACTCCCTCTTTTCTACCAATAAATCCTAGCTTTTCTGCTGTTGTTGCTTTAATATTTATTTTATATATTGGTATTTGTAAAATACCAGCTAGTGTCTTTTCTATCTCATTTTTATAAATATTTATCTTTGGTTGTTGTGCAATAACTGTTACATCTACATTAACTATTTCAAAACCAATATTTGTTACAAAAGTAACAATCTTTTCCAATAATATTTTTGAACTTATATCTTTATACTTTTTATCTGTATCTGGAAAAAACTCACCAATATCTCCAGCACCACTAGCACCTAAAAGAGCGTCAATAACACTATGTATTAAAACATCACCATCACTATGAGCTTTAAATCCATAAGGTACATCAATTTTTACACCACCTAAAACCATCTGCTTATCATCTTCAAATTGATGAATATCTATTCCAGTTCCTGTAAAGAAATCTTTACTTGGTGATTTAATACAATTTATCTCGTTAAATTCTTTACCGAATGTAAGTTTTTGACTTTGTTTATCACCTTTAATATAACAAATTGTACCACCACTATTTTTAATAGCACTACTATCATCTGTAAAATCACCTTTTTCTTTAAGTGCTTTTTTTAATATTTTAGTATCTGACAATTGAGGAGTTTGAATAAGTTTTATTTTCTCACGCTTAATTGTTTTACTTTTGTAAATAGCTGTATCACTCACTTTTAAGAATGGTACTACACAATTAGCATGTGTTTTATTTTGTAATAATTTCTTGATTATTTTTTTAGGAACACAACTTCTAGCTACATCAGTAATCATAACATAAGGTGTTGTTACATTTTGTAAAGCATTTTCTACTGAATGCTTTCTTGTGCTACCACCTGCTACAAATTTATATTCATCTGTAAAATTCTTCATATATTTTAGTTCATCTTGATGACCAACTACTATAACTTTTGAAAATGAAGAGTATGTGCTAAGAGTATTTGTTACATTTAACCACAATGGCAAATCACCACTTCTAAGCCATTGTTTCTTAGTATTATGCTTAAATCTTGTGGAATTTCCAGCACATAAAACTATTAATGTTGTATCATTCATAATAATCCTTTTTATTAAATTGTATCATATAGTTACATATTATAGCAAGAAATTATTAAATGTTATTTAATAAAAATTATTAAATTAAAAAACATTACCAAATGAACTCATAACTTTACCATATATAGTTAAACTTTCTTTATCAATTATTTGATTTGGGAATACTTGATTATCTGAGATAACATCATACTTTCCATCTGCTCTTTTTTGAATTCTTTTAACTAATAATCCATCATCTGTAAAAATAGCATATATTCCATCTTTAGCATAGTTATTTTTTGAAATATCAACAAAAATAATATCTCCATCATTTAATGTTGGTTCCATACTCTCACCTGTAACATTAATAGCTTCAATATTTTTTATCATACTTTCACCACCTAGCATCTTAACAAAATAGTCAGGAATATCAAGTTGTTGAGCATCTTCTGAAATCATACCAGCTCCACCACCAGCACTTAGTGCAATATCTGGATAGTATCTTATCCAATATTTATCTGTACTATCTACTAGACTACTTGGGTCTTGCCCATATAAAAGCCAATTTATAGATATTTTCTTTATAGCACAAAAATCTAATACACTATCAAATGGTATTTTATTTCGTGTTTTCATTGTTGCAAATTTTGCTTGTGTTAATTCCAAAGCAAATGCTACATCTTTATCAAATACTTTTCCTACATCATCTTTCTTACTTATTACATCTTTTAGTTTATCAATAATATCACTTATTTCTAACATTTTCTTACCTTTTCTATTGTATTTGACATATTATATCATAAAAGTATGTCAAATTGACATACTCTTGAATAAATTTATTAATTTATGTCATACTTTTGAAAATTTAGTAAAAAAAGGATATAAAATGTATGGAAAAGTACAAAAAATAAGTACAAAAGTTGTTCAGTTTTGTTATTACATAGACGATATGGCATATAAACTTGGAAAAGTAATCATTTAATACAATATACACTTAACAAAAGTTATTGTAGAGTTTCACCAATAGGATTAGTATGAAATTTTCACCCAATGATAAATGCCCATGTGGTAGTAATATAAAATATAAAAAGTGTTGTCAAGTATTTCATAAGGGTAAAATAGCTAAAAATGCTTTGGAACTTATGAAATCAAGATATGTAGCTTATAAACTAAAATTGACAAATTATATAGTAGCTACTACTCATATTGATAATAAAGATTATTTAGCAGATTTTAATACTTGGGAAAAACAAATTCTGAAGTTTTGTCAAGATTGTGAGTTTCAAGAGTTAAGTATTTTAGAATTTAGTGATGGTGATTTAGAATCTTTTGTGAGATTTAGGGTACAATTATATTGTAATAATAATGACAATTCATTTACTGAAAAAAGTAAATTTTTAAAAATAGATGATAGATGGTTTTATCATAGTGGAGAATTTGATGGGTAAAAAAGAGAATCAATTAGAATACAAAGATGAAGAGATAAGAGATATTTCTGAAGAGATACTAGATCATATGATGTATCCAAGAAATTATGGTGAGATGGAAGAAGCACAAGGTATTGGTATGGGTGCAGATTTGAAAACTGCCGAATTTGCTATGGTATATATTCATACTGTTGATGGTATTTTAAATGCTATTACTTTTGGTGCAAACGCTTGCCAAGATACTGTTGTAGCTGGGTCACTTTTTACAGAGATGGTAAAAGGGGATACTTTAGAAAATGCAAAAGAAGCTTCAATTCTAATGGATAAACAGCTTGAGAATGCTCCAAAAAAACAACAAGCTTGTTCAAGATTAGTATTAAGAGCATTTGATGGAGCTGTTATAAATAGAGAGAATAGATTAAAAGGTATTGATGAAGAGATGTATAAAATAACGATTAAAGAAAGTTGTGAAATAGAAGAATAAATTTTAATTAAAATTTAGATAAAATGAAGAGAGATTATAAAAGGATTATAAGTATGTCAAAGAAATTTAGATTAGTTACTAGAAGTGATATGGATGGATTAGTATGTGCTGTTATTTTAAAACAGCTTGATATGATAGATGAAATTACATTTGTTCATCCAAAAGACATGCAAGATGGTGCTATAGATATAACATCAAATGATATTATTACAAATTTACCATATTCACCAAATGCACATTTAGTATTTGACCACCATGAAAGTGAAGCTATGAGAAATGGTGAAGCTGAAAATTATTTTATAGACCCAGATGCTGATAGTGCTGCAAGAATTGTTTATGATTATTATGGTGGTGCTGAAAAATTACCTGAAATTTCTGTTGATATGATGGAAGCTGTTGATAAAGCAGATGCAGCAAAATTTAATATAGATGACATTCTTTGTCCTAAAGGTTGGGAACTATTAAGTTTTCTTATGGATAGTAGAACTGGTCTTGGTAGATTTAGAGAGTTTACTGTAGCTAACTATCAACTTATGATGGATTTAATTGATTATTGTATTGATCATGATATTGATGAAATTATGCAACTTCCTGATGTTATTGAAAGAGTTGAATTATATAATAAATACAAAGATGATTTTGCTGAACAACTTGACCGTTGTTCTACAATTAAAGACAATCTTATAATTCTTGACTTAAGAGATGAAGAGATTATTTATCCTGGAAATAGATTTATGATTTATGCATTAAATCCTCATATAAATATCTCTATCCATATCTTATGGGGATTTAAACAACAAAATACAGTATTTGCGACAGGAAAATCTATCGTAAATAAAACTTCAAAAACAAATATTGGTGAACTTATGTTGAAGTATAAAGGCGGTGGTCATAGTGCTGCTGGTACTTGTCAAGTTGATAGTAAAAGTGCCGTGCAAATTCTAGCTGAACTTACTGAGGCTATAACTAATGACGGTTAATGTATAAAAATGTATTTGACAATCATATAAACAGTAAAAAAACTTTTACTGCTTATATGTTTCATGGGAAAAGTGATTTTTTAGTAGAGAGATATGCTCAAAATATTGCTTTATCATTTACATCTGTAGAAGATATTCAAAAAATCTATTTAGATGAATATAACTATGATAACTGTTTAGATATTTTATCTCAATCATCACTTTTTTCTGATACAAATATTTTGCTTATTAAAACTGCCAAAAAGATACCAAAAAAAGAGGTTGATAATCTTATAGGTGCTTGTACTGCAAATACTAATAGTCATGTAATTTTTGCTTGTGTTGGAAGTACAGACTTTAGAAGTATGGCAAAAAGTTTCACAACTAAAACTAATAGTGCTGAAGTTATATTTTACCTACCACAAATGGGTGAAGCTATTAAGATGCTCAATGATGAAGCATCTGCCATTAATACAAGGTTTGCCCAAGGTGCTTTGATTCACTTATATGAGATGCATGAAAAAGATTTATCTTTATGTGTTAGTGATATTAAAAAACTATCAATTATGGATGAAGAGATTACTACAAAAACTATAACAAATCAATGTTTTGGTATGGGTAGTGTATCTTTAGATGACTTTTTTAATAACTTTTTTTTAGGAAATCACTTTAAAAAAGATTTATACAAGTTGCTAGAAGAGGGAATAAATGAGGTATATTTAGTAAATCAAATGACTTCATTTGTTCAACAGTTATTTAGTATTAATGCATATCTAAAACTTCATGGTTCTTTAAATATTATAGAAATTTGGGGTTATCCACTTCCTAAAGATATTGCAAATTCAAGAGCAAATATTGCTGTAAAATATAATCAATCACAATATTGTATGATGTTGGAAAAATTATTAAAGCTAGAATTAGAGTTAAAAAGTTCTAAAATTATAGATGCCAATAGCTATATACAATCTGCACTAAGAAGCTTTTCAGCATCTATTAGATAAAATCTTCCTCCAAAAGGGAATCTGCCCTTTACCTTGCTGATAAATTTTTAAATTAATCGGCTTAATACCAAAAGGAGAAAACAAATGGCTAGAATTAGACATTATGAGACTATGTTTATAGTTAAACCAACTCTTACTGAAGAGGAAACACAAGCTCAAATCGAACTTGTAAAGAGCATCATTGAAAAGAATGGTGGAGAAGTTAAAGCAACTAATGACATGGGTTCAAAAAAATTGGCTTATGAAATTGAAAAAAATAAAAGAGGATACTATACAGTATTTTATTTTACTGCACCAACTGAATCAATTTTAGAAATCGAAAGAAATTATAGAATTAATGAAAACATTTTAAGATTTATATTTATTAAATCTGAGAGCAAAAAAGAAGTTGCTCTATGGACTAAACAAGTTGAAGCAACAATACTAAAAGCAGCTAAGTAGTCCACTATGTTTAATAAAGTAATAATGATAGGAAACTTAACAAGAGATATAGAATTAAA
>CAYUNC010000050.1:0-9350 GCA_964445915.1 uncultured Arcobacter sp. | reverse complement strand
CTTGAAGAGTTACTACTTAAATATTTATATAGACATAAATAATACATTAATACATTAATACATTAATACATCATTAACAATTCTATTATATACTTTTAAAAGATAAAGTAAAGGATGTCAAATGATAGAAATTACAAAATATATAATTACAATTGGTTTACTTATTTCAGTTGCCTATGGTTCACAAACGGCATTAGAGAATTTTATTATAGCTGATATAAATAATGAAGTAATTACATCAGAAAAACTTTATAATAATAAAATAATAAAAGATTAGTTAGCTTATAACTGGCTAGTAAGTTAACTAATCTTTCTGTTTTTATTTTCAATTATACTATTCATCAATAATATTCCAATACCCTTTTCTAGCACTACCAATTCTTACAATTCTATTTTCAATTTTTAATTTACTTATTTGCTTTTCAATAGCTCTAGTAGTTAAATCTAATATATGTGCCAACTCTTTAATAGTACTTTGTGGATTTTGTTTTAAAAGTTCAAAAATATTATCTTCTGTGTTTACCGAACTCTTTACCGAATCTTTTACCGAACTTTTAATAGTTTCTAAAATAACTTCAAGCATAAATTCTATAAAAGGTGTACTTTCTCCAAGAGAACCTGACTCTTCTAAAACTTCATAATATCTATCTTGATAATCTCTTATTATTCCTTCAGTTGGTATTGCATTAAATACATTTTTCCAATTATATAAAATAATACTTTGCCATAATCTTCCAATTCTACCATTTCCATCAGTAAAAGGATGTATAAATTCAAATTCATAATGAAATACACATGATTTAATTAAAGGATGTTCATCACTATTTTTAAGCCATTCAAATAAGTTATTCATAAGTTCTGGTACATTTCCAAAAGGAGGTGCTACATGAGTTACTCCTTCACTACTACCAACTCCTACATTTACATTTCTAAAATTACCAGCGTTATTCAATAAGCCATTCATAAGGATTTTATGTGCTCCTAATAAATCTTCCAACTTATCATACTTATAATTATCAAACTTTTTATAAGCATTTATAGCACCTTCAACTTCTGTAACTTCCTGCATAGTTCCAAGTACTCGTTTACCTTCTAGTATAGCTGTAATTTTCTCTTCACCTAAAAAGTTACCTTCTATTTCAAGTGTTCCAGCTAAAGTTTTAACACGGTTTTTTTTACGAAGTTTAGGAGTAATATTTATTGTATTAGATTCTAGTTGTGTTAGCTCAACTCCAATTTCTGTTGAAAGAGTTAACATCTTAGAAGTTATTGTATATGGTGGCTTATATATTTTTTTACCCAACATAAACCCCATCCAACTCTTTAAGCAATCCCTCTACATCTTTATTAATATAATAACCACTATCAAGTTCTATATCACCTAACTTTGATTTAATAGTTATCATTGCTGGTCTTTTTCCTTGATTTTCAGATATTATTTTATGGATTGCATATAGTATATTTACATCATTAGCAAAATTTACTCCGATATGTAGTGTTGGCTCAATCTTTTGAACTTTCTTAGTTTTCAACTTCTCTTTTTTTGCTTCTTTTAAACTTGTCATTTTTCGTAAGCTTAACTGCACACCAAAATCATTTACTTTAGCTTTTACTTTAAATGCTATTGGTTTAGTTATATCAAAATCTTCATCTAGCTCTTTTAACCTATCCTCAAAAAGCATAAGCTCTAAACTTCCATGAAAATCCATAATAGTAGCTATTCCAAATTTAAAACCTTTTTTACTAACTCTATTTACAACACTTTCAACCTGTCCAACGATCAATGCTTCAGCACCATCTGCTAACTCATCAATCTCACTACTTAGCGTATAATTAATCTCTTCTAAACTCTCACGATATTTATCCATTGGATGTCCAGATACATAAAATCCTAAAGAGCCTTTTTCAAATTCTAAAATCTCACTATCATCAAACTCTGGCATATCTTTTAAAATTAGTTCAATAGTTGTCATATCTTCATCATCACCAAACAAACTTCCAACTGCTTGTTTTTTTGCTTGTGCTGCTTTTCCAACTGCTTCAACGATATCTTCAAGTTGCTCTAACATCGCATGTCTAGTATGTCCAAAACAATCCATTGCACCTGATTTAATCAAGGCTTCAATAACTCTTTTATTTACTTTACTTCCATCAATTCGTGAAATAAAATCACTTATATCTGTAAAATCTCCACCCTCTTCTCGTGAGGCAATAATAGAATTAATAGCAACATCTCCAGCACCTTTTAATGCCCCCATACCAAACATAACAACTTCTTTGTCATCGATTATATTTGCACTAAAAACTAAATGTGATTTATTGATATGTGGCGGAACTAACTCATATCCCATTCGCTTAACTTCATCTACATATCGCACAACTTTATCCGTGTTGTCTTTTTCTGATGTTAAAAGTGAAGCCATAAATTCTGTTGGATAATATTGTTTTAAATATGAAGTATAAAAAGTTACCATCGCATAAGCTGCTGAATGTGATTTGTTGAATCCATATCCAGCAAATTTTACAATCAAATCAAATAGATCTTCACAATGTTTTCTATTATAACCTTTTTCTACTCCACCATCTGCAAACTCACCTTTAAGTCTATCCATCTCTTCAACAATCTTTTTACCCATAGCACGACGAACTAAATCCGCACCACCAAGGCTAAATCCACCAATAGTTTGAACGATTTGCATAACTTGCTCTTGATAAACAATAACACCAAAAGTTGGTGCTAAGATTGGTTTTAGAGGCTCTTCAAATTCATCATGAAAATAATCAACCTCTTGTCGTCCATGTTTTCTCTCAATAAAATCATCAAGCATACCAGACTCCATAGGTCCTGGTCTATATAGTGCAAGTACAGCAATAATCTCCTCAAAATTTGAGGGCTTCAATCTTTTACATAAATCTTGCATACCAGATGATTCTATTTGAAATAATCCAATTGTATTTCCCGTTTGAATTAAATCATAAACTTGCTTTTCATCTACATCTTGTTTGATAAAATCTATTCTTTGACCATGTCGTTTCTCTACAAGTTGGTTGGCACCCTCAATTACTGTTAAAGTTTTTAATCCAAGGAAATCAAATTTAATTAAATCTACATCTTCAACATATTTTCCACTATATTGTGTTGCTAGTGCATTTTCAAGTCCAGATGGTTTAAATAGTGGTGTCTTTTTCCAAAGTTCTTCATTTGATATTACAACACCAGCTGCGTGTGTTCCTGCATTTCTATTTAGTCCCTCAAGGGCAAGTGAATATTCCCAAACTCTAGCTGCCGTTGGATTTGTATCACATAGCTCTTTTATCTTTGGTTCTTTTTCCCAAGAATTTTCAAGGTCAATACCTAACTCATCAGGAATTAGTTTTGCCATCGCATCAGCTTGAGCATAAGGCATATCAAGAACTCTTGCTACATCACGAATAACACCTTTAGCAAGTAATTTACCAAATGTAATAATTTGCGCAACATTTGATCGCCCATATTTTTCAACAACATAATCAATAACCTCTTGTCGTCTAGCTTGACAAAAATCCATATCAATATCTGGCATAGAGATACGCTCAGGATTTAGAAATCGCTCAAATAACAATCCATAAGGCATAGGGTCAATATCTGTAATCTCTAAAGCATAAGCAACCAAACTTCCAGCAGCAGAACCCCGACCAGGACCAACTGGAATCTTTTGCTCTTTGGCATAAATAACAAAATCCCAAACAATAAGCATATATCCTGGGAACTTCATATTGTTAATAATATCCATCTCAACTTGCAGACGGTCTTTGTACTCTTGATGTTTTGACTCATCTACAATCTCAAGTCTTTTATCAAGCCCTTTCCAACACTCATCTATAAATAAAATTTTATCATTTTCAAGTGAATATTCAATATCTGGCTGGGGTAAAACTAGATTTGACAATTGTGCTTTATCTCTTGTAAATTTAAAATTTGGAGGAGTTGGGTCGCCTAATTTTATCTCCAAATTACATTTATTTGCAATCTCTTGCGTAGCATCAATAGCTTCAGGTATATCAGCATAAAGTCGTGCTACTTCTTGTGGAGATTTTACATAAAATTCATGAACACTATGACGCAATCTTTTAGGGTCATCATAAAGTTTATTCATCGCAATACACATAAAAGCCTCATGAGCATCTGCATCTTTTGGGTTTGTGTAGTGAGTATCATTTGTGGCTACTATTTTGATACCAGTTTCGTGTGATATTTTAATAATTTGAGTATCAATATAATGTTGGTCATGGATACCATGTCGCATAATCTCTAAATAAAAATCATCACCAAAAACCTCTTTATATTCTAAAGCAATCTCTTTAGCTCTGTCATATCCTTTAGCACCATTTTTTACATTTCGCTCATTTGCCAAATTTAGGTGCCAATTTATCTCACCTTGCAAACAAGCAGCAGTACAAATCAATCCTTCACAGTTTTCAAATAAAAGTTTTTTATTGATTCTAGGGTAGTAATAAAAACCTTTCATATAAGCTTGAGAACTTAAGAACATTAAGTTTTTATATCCAACATCATTTTTAGCATATAGACATAAATGAAATCGTTGTTTTACAGATTTATCATCCAATTCATCTTGATTGTGAAGATAAGCTTCCATCCCAATAATAGGTTTGATACCCTCTTTTTTCATTGTGTTATAAAAATCAATCGTCCCAAACATATTACCATGATCAGTCATGGCTACACTTGTCATACCTAACTCTTTTACTTTTTTTGCCAGTGCTTTTATTTTATTGGCACCATCAAGTAATGAGTATTCTGTGTGAAGATGTAAGTGGGTAAATTGTGGAGTATCAGACATCTATTTAAGAAACCAACATAATATGTGCAAGTCCAAGAAAACTAAAGAAACCAACTATATCTGTAACTGTTGTTAGAAGTACTGTACTTCCAATAGCAGGGTCAATATCGAATTTCTTTAATAATAATGGGATAACTGCACCAAAAAAACCAGCACTAAAAAGTGTAATCATCATAGCTAAAGCAATAACAATACCTATCATATATGTTTGGAACCAAACAGAAGCGATGACACCTATTAAAAATGCAAAAAGTAAACCATTGAATATAGATATAAAAATCTCTTTTTTAATTGCATCTTTACTATTTTGAGTATCAATAAGTCCTAATGCAATCTGTCTTACCATAACTGCAAGTGTTTGTGTTCCTGAGTTTCCACCCATTGATGCGACTATTGGCATTAAAATTGCAAGTGCTATAAACTCTTTTATTGTTTCATCAAAAATACCAATAACAAGTGATGCTAATATAGCTGTAAAAAGATTTAAAAACAACCATTTAGCACGAATTGTACTTGTTTGTATTAGATTTTCATTTTGCTCATATTCATCATTTACCCCAGCTAATTGATACATTTGTTCAGTTGCATTTTGCTCTACAACATCTAAAATATCATCAGATGTAATTCTTCCTATTAGTTTATCTTTGTATCCAATAACTGCAACAACAGATAAATCATATTGTTCAAATTGTTTAACAACATCATTTATATCATCATCTGCATGAACACTAATTGATTTAAATAATTCTTTATTATTACTATTTAAAATCTCTTCAAATGTCTGTTCAAAATCAAGAATAATCAAATCTTCTAGTAAAATAGAAGCTATAAGTGTAGACTCATCGTCAACTATAAAAAGCTGATGAATATTTTCTAATTCATTACTTGCTTTTGCTAGTTTTAGTTTCTCAATAGCTTGATTAACTGTTTGATTTAGCGTTGCACTAAATAGCTCGATTTGCATAAATGCACCAGCTTGGTCTTCTTCATATCTTTTTAACCAATTAATATCGTGCTGATCTTCCTCTTCAAGACTCTCCATAATATCAATAGCTTTTTGCTCATCAATATCTTCAATATCTTGAATAACATCCGTTGCATCATCTGTTTCAAGCTCTTCAATTACTTCAACTAATTGTTCAATTGAAAGTGCTTTGTATGCTTCATCTCTTGTACTTTCTGGAAGTTCTAATAAAACATCACCAAGTATATCTTCTGGTATTTTAGATAAAACTAATAAGAAATCTTCTCTATTGTCTTTTCTTATCTTTTTTAAACTAATAGCTATATCACTAGGATGTAAAAGTTCAAGATGTTGTATTAGCTCGTCTGGTACTATAATAATATTATCACTACTCATAATTTACTCCTAATATCTATATAATATACTAAATTTATCCAGTTTTAGTGGATTGATTGCTTCTGTAGCTAACTGTGTTTTTACAGTTTTTGTATATTTTAAGAAAGTTTTTTTGGCTTGCCCTTTTAACTTTTTCTTAGTTATACTTAAAACTCTTGCAGGATTGATTGCTCTACCATTTTTATATAATCCAAAATGCAAATGTGGACCTGTACTTCTACCTGTACTTCCAACATAACCTATGTGCCTACCTTGCTTAACCCATTGACCTTTTTTAACTTTAGCATATCTACTCATATGTGCATACAATGATTTATATCCACCTTTATGGCGTATCTCAATAGTCTTTCCATAACCACCTTTTCTGGCTTTATATGTAATCTTACCATCAGCTGTTGCATATATTCTTCGTCCAGTTGGTGCTGCATAATCAATACCTAAATGTGCTCTATATTTTTTTAAAATAGGATGCCATCTTTTATGTGTAAATTTACTAGAAATTCTTTTGTATCTAAGTGGAATTTTTAGAAAATAACTTGTTAGACTTCGTCCTTTATCATCATAATATCTATTGTCTTTTTTATTATGAAAGATGAAGTTTTCTCTACCATTAACTTCAACTAATGCACCAATAATTTCTGGCGTTCCAAAATATCTACCATGCCTAATCTTTTGAGTATATTTTATAGCAAGAGTATCGCCTTGTCTTATTCTTTTGAAATTTACAGAACTTTTAAATGCTCTTATAAATTCATTTGCTAAGTTTTTATTATTTGTAGCAGTAATTATATCTTGATATGGAGAATACTTAATAGGAAAACTAATAGTTTGAGTGATTTCCTGATAATTGATAGGTACAAAATCTATGGCATAGTTTTTTAGTTTATTTCTAAAAATATATATTTGCATATGTTCACTAATTGGGATTAGAGCTTGTATTAACTGTTTGTTTTTGTCTAGTAGCATTTGGTACTCAACACCAGCATTGATTTCAGAACAAAGTTCTTTGTCTGTTTTTGATAATTTAAAATATGCATCGTTAAGAATATGATGCTTTTCTAAAAAAGTAAGTAAACTTTCACCTTTTCCCCAAGTATCTTCTTTTATTGTAAGTGCCAATGAATGTGTAACAAGAATTATAATCAATAATATTTTTTTCAATGGACTTCTTTCAACGCAATTTTAAGGATATTATTATACAATAATGAATCTTAAAATATCAGGAAATATATTGAAATTACTTATTAGTTTACTTATCCTAAATACTTTTGTATTTGCGTCTATAGTTGAGATTTATAGAACAAATGGAATTGATGCAGTTAAAAAAGAATTGGATAGATTGATACAGACAAAAAAATATTGGTCTGGGTTTTTAAAAGACAATGATGTCCGTTTTGGATACTACGAATCAATAGACTCAGTTCTGGTTTGTAATAAAAACAATAAAGATTTGGTTCTATATAAAAAAGATAAAAAATCATTTAAGAAAGCTTTTAATAGTTCAATATTTGTTGGAAAAGCAAATGGAGATAAGCAAGTAGAGGGAGATTTAAAAACACCTATTGGAGTATACAATCTTACAAAAAAGCTTACAAAAGTAGATACATTTTATGGACCACTTGCACTTGTGACTTCATATCCAAATCTATATGATAAAGTGAAAAAGAAAACAGGTCATGGTATCTGGATACATGGCTTACCAATAGATGAAAAAAGAGATGATTATACAAAAGGCTGTGTGGCATTAGATAATACAAAACTAGAAACTTTAAGTGCACAAATTGACCATAAAAAATCAGTGGTACTTTTAAGTCAGGATGAAACTAAAAATATTACTGTAGATGATATAAGTAGTATTATTTCACAAGTTTATAGTTGGAAAGATGCTTGGCAAACTGGTGATATAAATAAATATTTATCATTTTATGATCAAGAGTTTAGACAAGTAAATGGTACAAATATAAGAACATTTTCTCAAAGAAAAAGAAGAATATTTAAATCATCAGGTAAAAAAACAATAAACTTTACAAATATAAATATAAGTCCTTATGCAAATACAAATGGAAAAGCAATATTTAAAGTAGTTATGGATGAAGATTATAAAGCACGATCTTACAAATTTGTAGGGGAAAAAGAGTTATATATTGAACTTAAATCAGATGGAAGTATGTCTATTTTAACAGAGGGCTAATATTAATTTATATGATTAATAACTGGAGCAAATGCTTTAGTACTTACATTTACTTTTTCTCCAATTTTTAATTGTTTTACCTCTTCACTACTAACAACAATTTCTACAAGTTGTTGACCAATAGCTATAATAGCTATAAAAATTACATCAATTTTTTTAATATCTAAAAGCTCACCTTCAAATGAAAACTTAGAACTACCAGAAGTTTTAAGTAAAATATCTTTAGCCAAACCATCATCTATGATTTTCCCTTGATTTAATACAACTACACGATTGCTAAGTCTATAAATCTCACTTGGGTCATGACTTACCATAATAGTTGTAGTATTAAATTCTTTATGTAAAACTAATATTTCATTTTGTAATTTATTTCTCATCGTAGGATCAAGAGCTGAAAGTGGCTCATCCATCAATAAAAGTTTTGGTTTACTCATCAAAGCTCTACATAAACTAATTCTTTGTTTTTGACCACCACTTAAAGTATTTGGTCGTCTATTTTTTAAACTTGTCAATTCTGTAATATCTAAAAGTTTTTTTGCTAAGAGTTTATCGTTTTTAACAAATAATAAGTTTTCTTCTACACTCATATTTTCAAAAAGTGCATAATCTTGAAATACAAAACCAATCTCTCTTTTTTGAGGTGCTAAATTTAAAGAATCAGTAAGCCAACTTTTATCATCAACTATAATATTTCCAGTTGCATCATCTAGTCCTGCTAATACTCTTAAAAGTGTAGTTTTACCACTACCACTAAGTCCAGTAAGTGCTACAAAGTCATTTTGTTTAATATCTAGTTTAATATCTAAATTCATATCACCATTTGAGCCGTGAAGTTGTTTGTTTATATCTATTTTTATCATTAAAAAACCTTCATACTTATTTGTTCAAAATCATTTAAATCTCTATTATCTTTTAAAGCTATAAACAACTCTTTCCATTTATCCAAACTATATTTATG
>CAYUNC010000049.1:0-9356 GCA_964445915.1 uncultured Arcobacter sp. | reverse complement strand
CTGGTATAGATGTTGTAAAAGCAGCTATGCTTGGTGCTGAATCTTATGCTTTTGGAACTGTACTTCTTACAATCTTAGGTTGTAAAATATTAAGAATTTGTCATACAAATAAATGTAGTGTTGGTGTGGCAACTCAAGACCCAGATTTAAGAGAAAAGTTTACAGGTACTGTTGAAAGACTTATCTCATACTTTGACTTTTTAGCTCAAGATATTCAAGAGATATTAGCAACTTTAGGTTATACAAAGATTGAAGATATTGTTGGACGAACTGATTTATTAAAAGTTATTGATGATGAATTTGCTCAAAAGTTTGACTTTCAAAATGTTTTAAGAAAAATTGATGGAATAGATACTTGTAAAAAGAAATCAAATGAGCCATTTGATAAAAACAAAATGGAAAAAGCACTTCTTAAAAAAGTACAAAAAACTATTAAAAGTCCAAAGAAACCTCAGGTAATTAGAAGTAAAATAGAAAATTTAAATAGAAGTTTTGGTACTTTAATATCTGGTGAAGTAGCTAAATATTATGGTGATGCTGGACTTCCTGATGGTACATTAACTTTTAATCTTAAAGGTGTAGCAGGACAAAGTTTTGGTGCATTTTTAAGTAAAGGTATGAATATCAACTTAAATGGTGTTGGAAATGATTATGTTGGTAAAGGTATGAATGGTGGTAAAATTATCATCAAACCAAATGCACAAGGTGAAAAGTTTTCAGGTGCTGGAAATACTTGTCTTTATGGAGCAACTGGTGGTAAATTTTATGTTCGTGCTTCAGTAGGTGAAAGATTTGCTGTAAGAAACTCTGGTTGTGTTACTATTGTTGAAGGTACAGGAGATAATGCTTGTGAATATATGACAGGTGGAGTTGTAATAACATTAGGTAGGACTGGTATAAACTTTGGTGCTGGTATGACTGGTGGATTGGCATTTGTTTATGATGAAAAAAGAGAATTTATTGATAACTTAAATCAAGAGTTAATAGAAGCACTTAGAATTGATACAGATGATACAGAAAGAATGAGAATTTATCTAAAGAAAATGCTAAAAGATTATATAGCAGAAACTGGGTCTGAAAAAGCAACTTATATTTTAGAAAATTTCAGATTAGAAATTAGAAACTTTTGGATGGTAAAACCTAAAAATATGACAGTGTTACCACTTAATCCAGATGAGGGAGTTTAAGATGATAAATTTTACTAAAGTAGATAGAATAGTTCCTAACAAAAGAGATGTTATGGAAAGAATTAAAGACTATGATGAAGTTTATGAAGTATTTGAAGTACAAAAAGCAAGAGAACAAGCTGAAAGATGTATTCAATGTGGAGACCCATATTGTCACTCTAAATGTCCTTTGCACAATATAATCCCTGCTTGGCTTAAACAAACAGCAACAAAAGATTTAGAATTAGCTTTTAATATCTCAAATGAAACTTCTCCTTTTCCTGAAATTTTAGGGCGAATTTGTCCACAAGATGTTCTTTGTGAAGGTGATTGTACATTAAATGAAACTCATGGTGCTATTACTATTGGAAGTATTGAAACTCATATTAGTGAAAAAGGTTTTGAAGCTGGACTTAAACCAAAATTTCCTAAGAAAAAAGCTGGTAAAAAAGTAGCTATTATTGGTTCAGGACCTGCTGGAATTAGTGTTGCTACATATTTACTTAGAAAAGGTATAAATGTAGAGATATTTGAAAGAGCAAGCCGTGCTGGTGGACTTTTAACTTATGGTATTCCTGGATTTAAACTTGATAAAAGTGTTATTCAAAGAAGAATTGACTTTTTAGTTGAAGCTGGTGCAAAGTTACACTTAAATTGTGAAATTGGAAAAGATAAAAAGTTTGAAGATTTAGAAAAGAAATTTGATGCTATATTTATAGGTATTGGTGCTACAAAAGGTAAAGGTGCTAATTTAGAAGGTGAAGATAGTTTAAATGTTCATCTTTCTATGGAGTTCTTAACAAGTATTCAAAAAAGAAACTTTAAAGAAAAAGACAATAAATTTATCAATGTAAAAGATAAAAGAGTTGTTGTAATTGGTGGTGGAGATACTGCTATGGATTGTGTTAGAACTGCTGTAAGAGAAGGTGCCTGTAGTGTTAAATGTCTTTACAGAAGAGATAAGGCAAATATGCCAGGATCTAAAAAAGAGGTTCAAAATGCTAAAGAAGAGGGTGTTGATTTTGTATTTAATGTAAGCCCAAAGTCTATTGTTACAAATAGTGGTGTTTTAGCTACATCTGTTGTATTAGAAAAAACTAAATTAAGTAAACCAGATAAAGATGGAAGACAAAAATTACAAATTATCAAAGATTCACAATACAATGAAGATGTTGATGTTGTGATTTTAGCTTTAGGATTTGACCAAGAGTTACCAGAATTTATTAAAAATAGTGGTTTAGAGTTAGACCAATGGAATGGTATAAAAACAGATGATAAACATCAAACATCAAATCCAAAGATTTATGCAGGTGGAGATGGTGTAAGAGGTGCCGATTTAGCAGTTCGTGCAGCAGCAGATGGTAAAAATGCAGCTTTAGCTATATCAGAGGCTTTGAAATAATATGGAAGAGATAGAAGCGTTAATCAATGAGGGTTTAGATATAAATCAAACAAATCAATTGGGTTTTTCACTTCTTATGTCTGGTGCAAGAGATGGAGATATGGGTCTTGTGAAACTTTTAGTAAAAAATGGAGCACATATAAATGCAAAAGATAAAAATCATTTTACTGCTTTGTATTATTCTACATCAACAAATCACTTAGATATTGTAAAATATTTAGTAGAACATGGAGCAACAATTCATGATGAAATCTATATGACTGCACTACATAAAGAGTTTAAAGAAATAACTAATTATTATAATAGTTTAAATAAATCTCAACAAATATTATCACAAAAATAAAAGGTTAGATATGCAAGTTAAATCAAATAAAGTAAATACACTTCTAGATGCATTACCATATATAAAAGAGTTCAATAAACAAATTATTGTTATTAAATACGGTGGTTCAGCACAAACTAGCCCAGAACTACAAGAAAAGTTTGCTCAAGATATTGTACTTTTATCACTTACAGGAATTAAGCCAGTTATTGTTCATGGTGGTGGAGCAAAGATAACTGATATGTTAAATAAATTAGATATTAAATCTCAATTTGTAGATGGGCATAGAGTTACTTGTAAAGATAGTATGAAAGTTGTTGAGATGGTATTAAGTGGAGATATAAATAAAAATTTAACTTCACTTTTAAATCATCACGGTGCGAAGTCTATAGGAATAAGTGGGAAAGATAGTAGTTGTATAGAAGCTATCGCAAAAGAAGATGGTAAGTTTGGTTATACAGGTGCAATCACTTCTATAAATTCAAATATGATATTTGATTTAATTGATGAAGGTTTTATTCCTGTTATTGCTCCAATTGCTGATAGTCAAGAACCAAATCATCCTGGATTTAATATAAATGCAGATTTAGCAGCTAGTAAAATATCTGCTTCTTTAAATGCAAGTAAAGTTATATTTATGACTGATATTGCAGGTGTCTTAGATAAAGATAAAAATCTTTTATCAACACTTACACATAAAGATATTGAAAAATATAAAGCAGATGAAACTATTTATGGTGGTATGATTCCAAAAGTTGATGCGTGTTTAGAAGCTGTTGATGGTGGTGTTCAAAAAGCACATATTATTGATGGAAGAATTGAACATTCTATACTTTTAGAGTTATTTACAAATGAAGGTGTAGGAACAGTTATAAAGGAATAATATGCAATATCCAGATTTTACAACAGAACATAAATCATTAATGGCAAAATACTTAACAAAAGAGTTATTTGAACAGTTAAAAGATAAAAAAACAAAAAATGGTTTTACTTTAAGTGATATAATAAATTCAGGTGTTCAAAACCCAGATAGTGGAATAGGGGCTTATGCTGGAGATGTTGAATCGTATAAACTTTTTGCACCATTTTTTGATGCTATTATTGAAGATTATCATGGTTTTAAAAAAGATGATAAACATCAAACAAATTTAAATATTGATGATTTAAATGCACAAAATCCAGATGAAGAAAATAAATATATTTTATCAACTAGAATAAGAGTTGGTAGAAACTTAGAGAACTTTCCGTTAGGTACAAATATATCAAATACTCAAAGAGATGAAGTTGAAAATATTGTATCAGAAGCTTTAAGTTCATTTAGCGATGACTTAGCAGGACAATACTACCCACTTGATGGTATGAGTGAAGATATAAAACAAACACTTATAGAAGACCACTTTTTATTTAAAGCAGGGGATAGATTTCTTGAAACTGCTGGATTAAATGGTAATTGGCCAAAAAGTAGAGGGATATATCACAATAAAAATAAAACTTTTTTAGTTTGGGTAAATGAAGAAGACCAATTAAGAATTATATCTATGCAAAAAGGTGGAGATATAAAAGAGGTTTTTGCAAGATTGATTGATGCTGTTAAAGAATTAGAAAAGAAGATGAAGTTTTCTTATGATGAACATCTAGGCTATATAACTTCATGTCCAACAAATCTAGGAACTGCAATGAGAGCAAGTGTTCATATAGCACTTCCAAAGTTAGCAGAAGATATGGATAAATTTAAAGCTATTTGTGATAAATATTATCTACAAATCCGTGGAATACACGGTGAACATTCACAAAGTGTTGGTGGTGTTTATGATATTTCAAATAAGAGAAGACTAGGTGTAACAGAAGTTATATGTGTCCAAGATATGTATGATGGTGTAGTGGCACTTATAGATGCTGAAAAGAGTTTGTAAGAGTTAATCTTGCATACACTTTAGTATTTCAAAAGTTTTACTTACATCATATGTTGCACTATGATAAGCATTTGGGTCAAAGTCAATACCATAAAATAAACAAGTTTCATCTAGCTTTGGATTTTTGATATTACCATTTTTATTCAAAGCTTTAACAATCTTTTTATTCTCTTTCATAGTACAATAATGTTTCTCAAAGCTAATCAATCCTCTTAAATGTCTAAGTTCAAAGCTTATATTGTGAGCAACTAAAGTAGTTGCACCTTTACAAAATTCTATAAAATCCAAATCTTCTTGGAAATATGAACAATATTTTATCTCTTGTTTATTTCTATGTTTTAAAATTATTTCAGGTGTTAGTTTATGTACTTCATAAGAGTAGGGGTTGACAGGGTATCTTGATAGATAGTATCTATGGAATTTATCTTTTATAATATATTCATTATCAATAATTTCTACTTTAACTGCTGCAACTTCTATCACATCATGTTCATTAGTACTATTTGTTTCAAAATCTAAGATAATCATATATTTATATTACTGTTGAGTATATTTTCTTGTTTGTAAAAATAAAAGGATAGTTCCTACAAACATAATTATAGATAAAAATTGTCCCATACTAAGCCAATCACAACAAATATAACCAATATTTGCATCAGGTTCTCTAACAAACTCAACAACAAATCGAGCAATAGCATATAAACCTAAATAGATAAATATAAGTCTATTTTTAAATACTTTTTTATTTCTAACAATATAAATTACAATAGCAATCAATAGACCCTCTAAAATAGCCTCATAAAGCTGAGAAGGATGTCTAAGTATTCCATCTACATAAATACCTATAGACATATCCGTAGGCATCCCTATAAGCTCTTTATTTAAAAAGTTTCCAATCCTACCAAAAATATATCCTAAAGGCACACTAATAGCCACTAAGTCCATCAGCATCCAAAACTTATAATCATACTTTCTAATATATATCAATGTCCCAATTAAAAAACCAATCAATGCCCCATGATAACTCATACCACTTATACCAACAAACTCTCCAGATTGAGAAAATGGATTGAATATTTGTAATGGATTTGTAATATAATACATTGGATTGTCAGAATAAAAGAGTAAATAACCAAGCCTAGCACCTAAAACAACACCAATTTCAACATAAATAATATATGTATCCAAATGGTCATTTGTGATATTTATACTATCTTTTTTAACAATATATTTTGCATATTGGATTGCTACAATTAATGCAGATGCATACATCAGTCCATACCAATGAACTTTTAATCCAAAAATAGAAAATGCTACAGGGTTAAAAATCTCATATATATTGTTCCATATTTCCATATTAATGTTTTACTCCATCTTTATCATATTTAATTGTTTCTATGATTTTATTTTTTTCATATATAAAACTAAACCAAGTATTACCATTGTCATAATAAATAGTTCTTGATTCAATATTGTTGTGTTCATCTTCTTTATAAAAAAATTCTTCTTTTACATTACCATTTCCATAGTATTCAAACTCTGCTTTTATCTCACCACTTTTAAAATAAGATGTTTTAATAAGAATAGCTCCCTCTTTATCCTCATCATATTCAAACTCATCTTCTACTACACCATCACTTGAATATGTTGTTTTATATTTAATATTACCATTTTTAAAGTTTTCTATCTTATCTTCCATTTTAATCCTTTTATTATTATAAACTAGCCCACCACATACGAAGCTGAAGCCCTAATGTAGATGTATATCCAACTTCACTAAAAATAAGATTCTTATCTTTGTCATATATTAAAGTTGTTGGAAAAACTTTGATATTAAATTTATTTGAATAGAAACCATTTTGGTCATTTATCACTTTAAAGTCAAGATTGTTTTTAGCTAAATATTTGTTTATTTTATCATCATTACCTGAATTTACTGCAATAGTCAGTACATTGTAACTTTTAGATATAGCTTGTATATTTTGAGCTTCAACATCACAAACAGGACACCAAGTAGCCCAAAAATGAACCAATATAGGCTTATTATTTAAAGATATATTTTCAATATCAAAGTTAATCTTATTTAAATCCATAGATTTATAGTAACTAACTGCATTAAGTAAAATAGTAAGCATTACAATAAAAGATATTATCTCTTTAAAATAGTGTTTGATTTTACTTTTCATTAATCAAGCTTTCTATTAATAGAAGTTTTTTTGTTTTAGTAAGTTTTTTAATAGCATATTCCCGTTTTGAAGCACTACTTCTATCAAGTGATGATTCATTGTAAACTAATTCCACAGGACGCCTAGCTTTTGTATATTTTGCACCTTTAGGTGAAGTATTGTGTTCATCTAGTCGTTTTGCTATATCTTTTGTGATACCAGTATATAAAGTATTGTCGCTACACTTTAGAATATAAACAAAATATGACATTAATATTCTTTTAACTCTTCACATAAATCTTCACTTTTAATACAATCAGAAATAATAAATTTTGCATCATAAGCATTTTTTACAGCAGATAGTTGAACTTTTGAAGATGGTTTTTTAATTAATCTAATAAAATATGCATCTGCTTTTACTGCTTTTATTCTTAGTGATTCATTTGAAATAATATAATTAAATGTTTTTTTACCCATTGTGCGTATATTGCAATACCTAATCGAATTTATATTTTGTTTAATAGCAGTTAATTCAACTTCTTCATCTATTTTGAAATCTTTACCTTGTTTATTGTACTCATATTGGCTTATATAATTAAGATTCAATCCGTTTTTCACTGCATTTAGTTGTGATTGTTTATTTTCATTTATTTCATTGTAACTGTCTATATATTTTCTAACTTTTTTATGAGGAGTTTCAATATATTTTACAATATCATTTGGTTCTCCATCAGCAATCGCATATAATTGTAAATCTAAACTTGGATATTCCAAAAACTGGATATTAGTAGAAACACTCAATAAATCCATTTTATCTTTCTCTGACAAATCATTAATATCTCTTATGTTATTATAATTTTCTTTTATTGCTTTAAGTTGAAGTTCTTTATTAACTACTGTGTCCATTATTATCCTTAACTATTTATATATATTTTGAGTAATTATGACACTATTGTCATCATCCATCAAAGTAAGTTCATTGTCACTTATATTACATTGTAGAGTCATAGATCGTTTAGTAAGTAATTCTATATCACCATCAATATTAAGATTTATTATTTGTAGATTTTTAAAACGACTAAGCGAATTTTCTATTTGCTTAAACCAAATACTCGCAGTACTCTCTTTAAATGTATATATTATTACATTTTGAGATCGCCCACATGCTTTTTTTATACGCTTTTCATCAGGTTGCCCCAAATCTATCCACATCTCAATATCTCCACTTAGTGATTTTTGCCATAAATCAGGCTCATCATCTTGAGATATACCTTTGCAAAACATCAATGTATCATTTGCATTTAATATAAAAGCAATTAGCCTAATCATCAATCGTAAATTATTTTCTGATGGATGTTGTGCTAATGTTAGATTATGTTCCTGATAATAGTTTTCATCCATATTAGCTATGTTTATTAATGCTTTGTGAATAGTTGCTTTAGCAGCCATTTGATATCCTTTATTTGAATGTAGTATAGCTGAATATATTTTATATTATTGAGTCAGTGAATATTGGGTGTTTTAGGGTGTTTTTAGGGTAAAATCTACTGACACTTTTTAGTCTTTTAATAATAATAATCTAAGGCTACTTAGAACTTTATTTTTAATATCATCAAAAGATAAATCTATCTTATTGTTTTCATCTAAATATACTGCTTATTACATTAGTAGTCATTTACAATTCCTAATATCTCTTTATATGTTTCATTTGTGCTATATGTACCATATAATGGTATATCCATACTTTTAGTACTTATATAGCCTTGAGTATATAATTTTTTATATTTATCCACTAAGACAGATTTAACCATACTTTTTCCATACTCTTTACATAATGTAAATATATCTATTTTATTTATGGTTCCTAGATAATTTGATATTATAGAATAAACTTTTTGTTGACTTATATTATTTGTTTGCCAAAAACAATTAAATGTATATTCTTTAGGATTAAATTCTACAATATCATCTACATCTGGCACAGATATTTTTTCTTTTACATCTTCATATTTAAGAGATTCTAATAAAGAATATAGTCTATTTCTACCTTTTTTCCAGTCTCTTAATGTTCTATCTGGTACATCTAATAACTGGCTCATTTGTTGTTGTGTCATATCATACCTTTTATATTTATTTATATTATAGGCGAATATCGCCAAAATGTCAAATGAAATATAGAGTTTATACTAATATGTCATATTGAATATCCTAATTATAATATATTATAATATAAAAGGTTGAATTAAGATATGGGTATAACTTTAGAACTATATAGTTTTACAATAATTATTAGTAAATGCCAATATAAACTTTAGAATAATAAAGTTATTAATAATAAATTAAGCCAAAATCTAATAAACTTTAGAATAATAAAGTTTTAGGAAATAA
>CAYUNC010000048.1:0-9374 GCA_964445915.1 uncultured Arcobacter sp. | reverse complement strand
GTTCTTGTTTAATTATTTCCATTTTGTACTCCTAAAATTAATTAAGAGTAGTTTATCAAAAATATTTTAGATATTAAAAAAGTATGTCAATTTGACATACTTATTGTTTTATTTATTGAAAGATTTAGTTAATTGGTATACTGTCCCCTAATTTTAAAGTATGTTCACCAGGACCAGTTTCTAAATAGCGATTAATTTTTATTATAGTAGGTTTAAGTATATTAATTAAATTACCATTAACTACATATATATTTAATAACAAAATTATTAAAATACTATAACTTGTTTTTTTAAAAACATTAAATTGTATTTTATGTTTTAAGAACAATAAAACATAAAATAATCCAATTATTAACATTGTGTATTTTAATAAATACATATTATCATAATAATATTGATTTGTAATATTAATATCTCCAATACTAGAAGCTATATAAAATATACTAGAAAGTATATATAAAAGTATTTTATTTGATATATTTATTTGTATTTTTTTATATATTTGTCCTTTTATTGATGACAAAAATATAAAAATCAAATCATACACAAATAAAATTACAAAATATATTAGAAAAGAAGAAATACTAACTAGTAAAGTAATTTCTCCAAATATATTAGCAAATTCATTCATATTTGAAGAAGCAAATATATATACAAAACTATATAAAAAAAATATAAAATTAATTTTTTTAATATTTACAAAACAATTTTCTTTAATACTTTTTAATATTTTATTCATTGAATATCTGCAAACTTTTCAAACTGATTTTTACTAAAATATATGAAAAATAGTTCATATATTGTTCTTCTTTTCTTCTGCATCATTTGCATCTTTAAATTGTCCATTCTTTTCTAGTACATCTATTAAATTATTATAGGCAGAAATATAATATTTTTTCCATTTATGTGAATTTTTGCTATATTCAATACTTAATATATTGATAATTTCTTTCGATAATATTATTGATTTACTATATTCATCTAAATAGTAATACATTTTTATTAAATTATCTAAACATGATATATGCAGACTATTAAAAACTTCTGGATTTTCAATATATAGTTCTTTACTAATATCTATTGCTTCAAGTTGAATTAAAATATTATTTCTAATTTCTGTTTTATTATGTTCATTTAGAATTTCAGCAAAATATTGAGTTTTCATTCTTTCAGTAATAGTATTTGATAAGTTATTTATTCTTCTGCAATAATCTTTTTCCCATATTTCTTTATTTTGTTCATAATATTCTTTGGTAAGTTCAAGAGATTGCTGTTGAAATTTAGCAATTTTGTCTGTTCCATATGTATAAATATGTACTGAATAATCTAGTGCCAATAGATATTCATTTAGCCATAATGATTCATCTTTTTTATATAAATCTTCTAATTTAACTAAAATTTTATTATGTGTTTTTATTGCATCATCCCATATTTTTCCTATACCATAAGCATATATTAAATTATTTAAGTTATTTATATATATTAACTGATAGGGATATTCAGAATCACCATTATCCTCTAGTATGTTTAAAGATTCAATGTAGTACTCTATAGCTACATAATATCTATTATTTACATGTGTATCTCCTAAGCCTAATAAAGCTTTACAATAAGGTATTTTCCATTTTATTTTATCTTTCTTATACAGTTCTTTTATTATTATGATTGATTCATTTAATATTTTTATTGCTTCAATATTCTTATTATTTTCATTATAGTAAAATGCTATTTTTTGTATACACTCAAAATATTTTTCATTCTTTTCTCCATAGATATTTTTTATTATACTAAGTAATTTAAGATTTAGAGTAAGGGCTTCCTTATTGTTACCCATTATGTTGTAGATATATGATAATTCATAAATACTTGTAATATAATCTTCTGCATTTTCTTTTTGATTTTTAGTATATAATGTAGTGATAATTTCCACAGCTTCTTTTTGTAACTTTAGACTTTCCTTGATATCATTTTGCATTAAATATGCTTTTGCTAAATCACTTAAGGCTCTTCTATATGAACCAAGCCATCTATTAGAATTATGACTACACCCTTTTTTAAAAATATTTAATTCTGTTTTATGAAATATTATCATTTCAGAATATTGATTATAATTTAAATTTTGTTTATTGTTTTTTTGAAATTCAAAATTCATATTATATATAAATAATTTTTCAAAGACTAAGTTATATAATAAATCTTTAGCCTCAATATTTTCTTTACCCAATACTTCATCAAGTAAATACTCCAACTGCTTATCTAAAAAAATATTCAATAATCCATGTCTATACTCATATGAGTTATCAAATGACATATAACGACTAAGTATTTCATAAACCTCTTCAATTATCTCATAATGTTCTGCTGTTAGTTCAGTATTTGATGAACTCTTTGTGATATATTCTTTTAATGGTTGAAGTTTTTTATTATCTGTTGTTGAAATAGCACCTAAAATATTTGATACTATTATAGAGTTAAATGGTGTTCCTAAAAGTGAAGAGAATAATAATGTATTAACTGCTGTATCTCCATACTCATTAAAATATATTCTTAATATATTCAATCTTTCTTCAAGTACAGCATAAGCCATAAGGTTGAATTTTCCTTCTATATCTTGGCTACTATGAGTAAATGATTTTTCATATTTTGCTTTTAAAATATCAAATGTAGTATTTAGTGCATCTTGAAAATCTTTTAAATTATCATTAAATCTTATTGTATTATCTGTTAAAATAAGTTTTTCAATAGTATCTTTATCTTGTGAACGATACAATTTTTCATCACACAGCATATTTATAGTTTCTACTGCAAAAAGGGTATTTACATATTTTGTATTTGTCTTATTTGACAACTCTTTTATAATCGTAATTGCTAATATCTCTTGATAAGTTTTATCTCCTTGAATCACTTGTGATATAAGTGATTCAAGAGTTTGACAATCCAATCCACTTAAATTTACTTTATTAAGTTCTATATTCAAAATAGATTTATTTTCAAGTATCATTTGAAGTAGTGATATTTTGTTTTCATTTAGTGTTTCATTTTCTTGTGATTGTTTCAATACTGTTGTTGCATCCATAGGTCGCAAGGTAGATAATATATGAATATTAAATTTTGACACAAAATATTTTAAAATATACTCAGCACTATCTTCATCTATCCATTGTATATCATCTATAAATAATACAATTGGTTTAGTATCATCTGATAATTCTATTAGTGAATATATTGCTGTATTTAGATTTTGATATTGTTGCTCTTTTTTATCTTGTGATTTATTGTCTATATTTCCAAAAGTATGCTCTTTTGTTTGCATAATTTGTTCATCTAAATCTATTCTATCTTTTAGTGCTGTTCCAACATTTATAAGTTTATCTACACCTAATGCACCTTTTACTAAATCAAGTGTTTTTGAAGCTACAAATCCAACTGCTTTATCTTTAATATTTTCTTTAAAAGTTTTAATAGATTCTAATCTAGTTACTTCTTGTATAATAGAATCTATAAGTGAACCTAAGCCTGTATTTGATGAACTATGTCCTACTTGATTTAGAAGCTTTAATTGGATAATTTTCTCACCATTTTGTTCATCTTTTTTTAGATTGGTTTGATGTTTTTTAATTAATGTTGTTTTTCCAATCCCTGGCTCTCCTGATATTACTTCAAATGTTATTATTTTAGTATCTTCTTTTGAGTATTGGTATCTTTGCTTTAGATTTTCTATCTCTTGTGTTCTTCCTACAAACATAGATGATTTTACTGCAATATGGGGTATATCACTTGTTGGTCGTTCTAGCATTGCATATCTTTGTGTAAAAAGTCTTTGTTCATCTAGTATTTGTTTTATCTCTTTGTATCTATCCCCTACTTCCTTGTATGGTTGATAATCTTCATCACAATAAGCATAAATAATAGATAGTCCAGTGTGAATATTATTATCTTTCATATCTTTTGAGTATGAAAAAAGCAAAGATAAAATTGCTAATGAATTTTTATCTAATTTATGTGGATTTTTTATAAATATACAAGATGGCATTTTTATAGAAATAGTTAGCATAAGCTTTAAAATAAATCTAAATGACTCAGCAGGAGTCAAATCATCTTTTAGATTTAATGACAACTCTTCAAGTTTATCTTTTGCAGCTTTAGATAGAAATAGTTTTTGTTTAGATATAGTATCTAACTCATCTATACCTTTTGTTGTAATTATATCTATAATTTTATCTTCAAAATCACCAGATAAATTAATAGTATCTATTACATTATCAACTAAAATATCAGATATATTATCGCCTATACTATCTGAAATCAAATCTACACCTTGATTAATAAACCCACCAAATGTATCTCCTATTACACCACTTGTTGCAATTGATATACCTGCACCAATAGTTTCTTTTATGGTATTTAGATTTTTAATATTTTTTAGTTGGTCACTTACTTCATCTAGCAATCTATCAAATAAATATATACTTGTAGTATCATTTATTTTATCACTATCTATAAAAATAATATTTGTAGATTTCTTATCTTCTAAAGGCTTATTATAAATCTTTTTTGCAACTAAAAGTGCATAATTAAGTCCATCATCTTTATGTAGAGCATCTATATCTTTTTTTGATAATTCTATTAATAGTGGTGTTTGTCTTGATTTAATTATATCATTTCGATAGTTTTTTTTAATTTGCATAAGTAGCCTTATTTATTTTATATAAAATTATATCATATTTAAACGACAGCATGAATTCGTGAATGAATATATTAATGATAAGAATATATATAATCTGAAAAATGGAAGTCACAAAATGTGACTTCCATTTAGAGGAGAAAAAAGAGTTTTTTAACTCTCTACATAATTCTTAAGATTTCGTCCTACTTTTGGATGTTTAAGTTTTTTAATAGCACTACTTTCTATTTGTCTTACTCTTTCTCTTGTAACTTCAAGTGCATTTCCAATCTCTTCAAGAGTTCTATCACTTTCATCATCCATAAGACCATATCTCATTCTTACAACTGCTTGTTCTCTCTCATTTAATTGACCTAAAATTTGGTCAATTTGCATTTGTAAATCTTCTTTCATAATATTGTCAATAGGACTTGGTGCTTTATCATCTGCAACAAAATCTCCAAACTTACCATCTTCTTCACTTCCAATAGGAGCATCTAAAGATACAGGTTCTTTTGTAATTTTAATAACTTGCTTAACTTTATCAATAGTAAGACCAACTGATTTAGCAATTTGCTCTAAATCTGGCTCTTTCCCATCTTCTTGAATACCTTGTCTAATAACTTTATTAATTCTATTGATTGTTTCAATCATATGAATTGGTATTCTAATTGTTCTTGCTTGGTCAGCAATAGCTCGTGAAATTGCTTGTCTAATCCACCAAGTAGCATAAGTAGAGAACTTATAACCTTTTTTGTATTCAAACTTATCAACAGCTTTCATAAGTCCGATATTTCCTTCTTGAATTAAATCTAAGAAAGGTAATCCTCTATTTGTATATCTTTTTGCAATAGATACAACAAGTCTTAAGTTTGAACGAGCCATTCTTGTTTTTGCTTCGTCAGTTATCTTTTTACCAAGTTTAATTTGACCTAAAATATTGATTAGTTCATCTTCTTCTATTCCAAATCCATCTGAACTAGCTTCTCTTGTTTGGAATAATTTTTTAATCTCCATATAAGTACTAACCATAGTAGCTTCAGGTACCATACCAATAATATCAACTTTAGTAAGATTTAAAATCTTTTCTAAAAGTTTTTTGTGATTAGCAAGTAATATATCATTAAATAAAGGCAACTTATATTCAAGTCTTTTTAGTTCTGTATCAAAACCTTCATCACTATGTAATGCTGTTTCCATAGCTTTTACAATCTCTGTAATTAATTTACTTGTAGGTCCTAAATCAAGTAATGATTCTTTTAAAACTTTTTTTCTAAATACAACAGATAATTCAAAAGTAAGTACATCTAATTCACTATCACTTTTTGATACCTCTTTAGATATAAATTTAATCCAATCTTTTTTTGCTTTCTCAACTATTTTAAAAGCAGCAAGAATTTTCTCACCTCTTTTATCAATTTTTACAACTTTTTTCTTTGTGTCATCATCTTTATTAGAATCTTCTGCTACATCAATAGTTTCCGTTGTATCATCACTATCATCATTGTCATCATCAAAACTTTTAAATAGTTCTTTTACTTTTCTCTCTCTATTTACAAGAGGCTCTTTGTATTCTAAGATAAAATCTACAAGATATGGAACAGAACAAATACTATCTAAAATAGCATCTTCACCACTTTCCATTTGCTTACTAATCTCTACCTCTTCCTCTTTAGTAAGAAGATTTACTTTTCCCATCTCTCTTAGGTACATTCGTACAGGAGAATCACTTCTACTCCACTCTAGTAGCTCTTTGTTTTGTAATAAATCATACTGTTCACCATCTGTAGAATTACTTGCTCTTTTTCTAGCATCAGCTTTTTTCTTTAGCTCTTGTGCATTTAATCTTTTTGCTTCTTCTTGCGAACTTATAAGCGTTACATTAAATAATTGCACAAGTGCTAAAATCTTTTTCACTATACTTGCTGTTGGTGCTTTTGGGAAAATTTTACTTAAATTTTCATATGTTAGTGTACTGTCTTTATATTCTTTTATTAGTTTTTCAAGTGTCTTATTGAAATCTTTTACTGCCATTTTAGTTAAACCTTGCGTTAAATTTAAGGCGTGTATTATACCCAAACTTACTAAAACATATATTAATTAATCTATATTTTCTAATATTTTAGATATAATCGGGAAAATTAGAAGAGTTAAGGAAAGAGAATTTATGATGGAACAAGGTGGAATTCGACCAAAGGTCGCAAATAATATTACGGGTAATGTTTGGACTTTTGGTACAAATATTGATACAGACTTAATCATAGCAGCAAGATATTTAAATAGTAGTGACCCTGAGCATTTAGCAAAGTATGTTATGGAAGATGCTGATCCTACTTTTGTAACTAAAGTTCAAAAAGGTGACATCATAGTAGCTGGTGAGAATTTTGGTTGTGGTAGTAGTAGAGAACACGCTCCAATAGCTCTTAAAGCAGCAGGTGTGAGTGCAATAATTGCTCCAACATTTGCTAGAATATTTTATAGAAATGCTTTTAATATGGGTCTTCCTATCTTTGAACTTAAAGAAGCATCTGAGATAAAAGAAACAGACAATATTACTATTGATTTAAAAGCTGGAACTATCATAAATAATACAACAAATAAAACATATAAATTTAATCCAATACCACCTTTTATGCAAGAGTTATTAGCAACTGGTGGTTTAATGGAATTCGCAAAAAAAGAAGCAGAGGAAAACAAATAATGAAGAATTATAATATTTCACTTATAAAAGGTGATGGAATTGGTGCAGAGATTGTAAATGAAGCTACAAAAGTTTTAGATGCAGTTGGAAAAAAGTTTGATATAAACTTTGACTATAAAGAATATTTAATGGGTGGAGTAGCAATAGATGCAACTGGAAATCCATTACCTCAAGAAACTATTGATGGTGTTTTAGATTCTGATGCTTGTTTATTTGGTGCTATTGGTGGTCCAAAATGGGACAATCAACCAAGAGAATTAAGACCTGAATCTGGACTTTTAAGATTTAGAAAAGAGATGGGTGTATTTGCAAATCTTCGACCTGCTGTTGTATATGATGAGTTAGTTGATGCATCTTCTTTAAAACCTGCTGTTATTAAAGGTGTTGATATTATGGTTGTACGAGAACTTATTGGTGGTATTTACTTTGGAGAACCTAAAGGAAAAACTGAAACTAAAGGTTGGAATACTATGGTTTATGAAGTATATGAGATAGAAAGAATTGCTCATGTTGCTTTTAAACTTGCTATGAAAAGAGATAAAAGAATTGTATCTGTTGATAAGGCAAATGTTTTAGATGTATCTCAACTTTGGAGAGATACTGTAGAAAAGATTGCAAAAGAATATCCTGAAGTAGAATTATCTCATATGTATGTTGATAACTGTGCTATGCAATTAATTGCAAATCCTAAACAATTTGATGTAATATTAACTTGTAATATCTTTGGTGATATTTTATCAGATGAAGCAAGTATGTTAAGTGGTAGTATTGGTCTTTTACCATCAGCATCTACAGGACTTAAAACAGCAGTTTATGAACCAATTCACGGTTCTGCTCCTGATATTGCTGGACAAAATAAAGCTAATCCAATAGCAACTATAAGTAGTGCTTCTATGATGCTTAGATATTCACTAGATGAGATTGAAGCAGCCAATACAATTGATGATGCTATTAAAAAAGCTATGGCAGATGGTTATAGAACTGGTGATTTATCAGCTTATGATTGTAAAGAGCTTGTTAATTGTGAAAAAATGGGCGATATAATCGCTTCAAATATATAAGAAAGAAACTATTTGTATAGATACTTAAAAGGATATGGTAAAAGGTATTTTTCATTAGCAGTTATTGCTATGTATTCTACTATCAATAAACTATCAAAAATTGATACAAACTTCCAATACCATATCAAAGCTTTTGAGTATATACAACAACCACAAGCTCCACCTTCGAATTAATTTCATTATCAATAAAAATTAAATTTAAGGAAAAATTATGCATATAGAAACAGGAGTGGTACAAGGTGCCAAAATATTATTAAGTTATGGAACTGCAGTTGCAGTTGCTGGAATCACACTAAAATTAGCAGTTGAAAATATTAAACAAAATGGTATATTATCATTGTTATTAAAAAGTATTGTAGCTACTATTTTAGTATTTTGTTGTTTTGAGATTTTACCACATTTACCAATTGGAGTTAGTGAAGTTCATCTTATTTTAGGTACAACTATATTTTTAATCTTTGGTGTAGCACCTGCTATTATTGGTTTATCATTGGGTCTTTTAATTCAAGGATTATTCTTTGCTCCATTTGACTTACCTCAATATGGTATGAATATGACAACATTGGTTGCTAGCTTATTAATTTTAAATTTTGCAGTTAAAAAATTTATCCCTGAAAACATTGCATACAAAGATATTGGATATATTCAGATGTTAAAAATGTCAATTGTATGGCAAGGTGCTGTTGTATCTTGGGTTGCATTTTGGGCATTTTATGGTCAAGGATTTGGAATTGAAAACTTAGCTAATGTTTTTAGTTTTGGAAGTGCATATATGGCTGTTATAATTATTGAACCATTAATTGATTTAGCAGTTCTTTCAGGTATAAAAGCAATAAATAGCAAAAATAATATCTTATTAGATAAACAATTACATACATCTTCACAAGCTATATAGATGATAAAATTATTATTAAGTAGTTGTCTTTTAGTAACTACTTTATTAGCAAAT
>CAYUNC010000047.1:0-9425 GCA_964445915.1 uncultured Arcobacter sp. | reverse complement strand
CTTTACTATGGTTTGGTTGGTTTGGATTTAATGGTGGATCTGCATTTGGTGCAAACGCTATTGCTGGTTTAGCTTTTATGACAACTGCATTTGCTCCTTCTGTAGCTGCTATTACTTGGATGTTATTAGAGTATATCACTTATAAAAAGATTACATTACTTGGTGCTGTTTCTGGAATAGTTGCTGGTTTAGTTGCTATTACACCTGCTGCTGGTTTTGTTGATGTTAGTGGTGCATTTATAATTGGTGCTGTTGGTTCAGTTGTTGCATTTTATGGTGTAATTGGATTAAAGAAAAAACTAGGATACGATGATAGTTTAGATGCATTTGGTATTCACTTTTTAGCTGGATTATGGGGAGCATTAGCTGTTGCATTCTTTGCACTAAAAGACAATGACTTACTATGGGATGGACCTTTAAAAGAATCAGGTGATAGAATGGGACAATTTTTTGTTCAAGTTGAATCAGTTGTAGTTGTTGGATTAGTTACTTTAATTGGTACAGTTGTTGTTTATTATATTGCATCATTCTTAACAGGTGGTGGAAGAGTTGATGAAGAATCTGAATCTGTGGGACTTGATGAGTCACTTCACGGTGAAAAATCATTAAATTTATAGAATAAGGATAGAAAATGAAAAAAATAGAAGTAGTTATTAAACCGTTTAAATTAGAAGAAGTAAAAGAAGCCTTAGCAGATATGGGAATTACAGGTATGACTGTAAGTGATGTAAAAGGTTACGGAAGACAACAAGGTCACTCTGAATTATATAGAGGGGCTGAATATGTAGTAGATTTTATTGCTAAAACAAAAATTGATTTAGTTATCAATGATGATCAAGTAGAAGCTGTTACAAAAGCTATTGTAGAATCTGCTAAGACTGGTAAAATTGGAGATGGGAAGATATTTGTATCTCCTGTTGAAGAAGTTATTAGAATTAGAACTGGTGAAACTGGAAGCGAAGCAGTATAAAAATTGTAAATTAGATTTAAAATCAAGATAAAAAAGGTTCAAGTATTAAGTTGCTTGAACCTTTTTTCATATTAAATAATAATTTCTTTATAAAACAACTTTAGATATATTATAAAATATATAATTTAAGGAGATACTATTAATACAGAATCATATGATAAAAAAATAAATATTAAAGAATATCTCTTCTCTCCAAAGGGTAGAATAAATAGAAAAATGTTTATATTTGGCTTTCAAACTGCATTTGGAATCTTTATAGCTATTGCAGTAAGCATCCTAATCATTTTAGTTGGCTTTTTCGAAATAAAAGAGATAAGTCTTATTATGAGTTCAATTACTATTATTTATCTAATACCACTTTATATATTTATCATATTATCTATAAAAAGATTTCATGATATAAATTTAAGTGGATGGTGGGCTATTGTTATATTTATACCTTTTATGTTAGTGTGGCCTATATTTGCACAACCAAAAAATCATAACAATCAGTTTGGTGAAGACCCATTATTAAATAAACAAAATCATAATATGCCTCTATGTACAAAAATTATCTATTTTATTTCGACAGCACTAGTTTGTTTTATTATTTACTATACAACAACTATATCATATCAGCTAGATTACTACATTAAGAACTCACAAAAAGAGTTACCAAATATGTTAAATGAAGTACTAAAACAAAATAGTATCACTACAGATAACAAGAATATTTATATTAATATTGAGTTAATTAATATGGATAAAAAGCATATTAATATAGAAAAAATAAGAAAAGTTTTGAGAAAAAATGATATTCAAGTAAGCTGTACAGATACATCAAAAAGATATTTTATCGATAACAATATAAATATTATATATAATTATTTTGACCAATCAAATGAAAAAGTTACAAGTATAAAAGTAAATAAGTTGCATTGTAATTAAATTATTTATATTAATACAGTATTAACAAAAAGATACTATACTTTTTAAAAGGGAAGTGATGTATAAGATTTTATTAGTTGAAGATGATTTAATACTTGGCGAAAGTTTACAAGAGCTACTTGAAGATGAAAAATTTGAAGTAATTTGGGTAAAAGATGGAAATCAAGCACTTGATGAAACTTATGAAAATAAGTTTGATTTATTTTTATTTGATGTTGATATTCCTTTTATTAGTGGGTTCAATCTCTTGAAGCAACTAAGAGAAAGTGGGGATGAAACACCTTGTATATTTTTAACAGCAAAAGTTGATATATCAGCATTGACCACTGGTTTTGAGATGGGTGCAGATGATTATATTAAAAAACCTTTTGATACAGATGAATTACTTATAAGAATACATACTCAAATTAAAAAAACTTTTAATACTTATCAAGAAACCATAGTATATGGTGATATTATTTATAATATTACAGAACAAACCATTACTAAAAGCAACACTAATATTCAACTTACTCCTATAGAATTTAAACTTTTTGAATTATTTATTAGAAATATTGGGAAAGCTATTTTAAAAGAAGATATCTTATATCATCTTCATGATGGTGAAGAGGGAAGCGAAGGGTCGCTTAGAGTACAAATCTCAAAACTTAAAAAGATTGGGCTACATATATCAAATCAACGGTCAATAGGATATAAACTTGAAAAACTATGAGAGAAAATCTTTTATTCAAATATTTCTAGGGTATTTTATCTCTGTAACTCTTTTTGTACTTTTATTGGGTTTTTTATATTTCAATCAACAAAAAACTTATTTATTACAGACAACAGCGATGAATATGCATCAATATCTAGTAACCCTACAGCAATCAAATTTTAGTTATCAAAAAGTTGGTTATAGTTATAAAAAAGTTAATAATGCAATTATAAAAAAACAACTTCCTCAAAAAGAAGGTAATTTTTATATAAAAGCCTTTTCAAAAAAATATATTATACAAATAGATGCAAAAATAGTCGATATTGAGTTATCAAATATTAAATTATTTACAATTATTTTACAGATTATCTCTATAACAATCTTTGCTTTTATAAGTTTTATCCTTACAAAGAAATCGTTAAAACCTATGACTGATACTATCTCGCACCTTGATAGATTTATTAGTGATTTAATTCATGATTTAAATACACCAGTAACTTCTATACTATTAAATACCAAAATGTTAAAAGATAAAGTTGATACAAAAGAGTTAAAAAAGATAAGTAGAATAGAAAATAGTGCCAAAACTATTGCATCGTTATATTCCAACTTAGAAGTATTGCTAAATGAAAATAGTATTATAAAAGAGGAGATTAATTTAACTCCTATTATTTTAGATTTTATAGAAACATATCAAGTTTTATATCCAAATATAAAGTTTACTTTTACGCAAAAACCTATAATGGTACTTTCAAATAAAAATGCGATTGTAAGAATTATAGATAATATACTTTCAAATGCATGTAAATATAGTATAGATATAAATCCAACTATCAATATAGATTATGAAAAACAGATTCTAATAATCCAAGATAATGGAAAAGGGATAAAGTATCCAAAAAAGATATTTGAAAGACGCTATAAAGAGGATGACAATGGTCACGGAATAGGTATGCATATTATTCATAGATTATGCAATGAACTATCACATCAAATAGATGTAAAATCAGAGGAAAATAAAGGAACTATTATATCTTTAAGCTTTTAGGCTGTCTAATATCTCATTAAAGTTTGGAAAAGATGTTTCAATACATTGAATATCTTCTACTTCCATTCCACATAAAAGTCCAGCAATAGCAAAACTCATAGCAATTCTATGGTCACCTTGTGAATTGATAGTTGCTTTTTGTAAAGTTGCATTACCTTCTATTAAATATCCATCATCATATTCAATATATCCAACACCACAAAGTTTTAAATTATCTATAACTGCAGTGATTCTATCACTCTCTTTTACTCTTAACTCTTTTGCATTTTTGACTACACTTTTACCATTTGCAATTGACATAGCAATTGAAAGTGCAGGAAGTTCATCTATTAGCCAAGCTATATTTTTATCAACAGTTACACCATTTAATTGGCTATGTTCAACTACAATATCACCAATAGGTTCATATACATCTTGAGTTTTTATATAAGTTATTTTAGCACCCATTTGTTCTAATATTTTATATGCTTCTATTCTTGTAGGATTTAAAGTTACATTTTTTAAAGTTACTTTTGCCTGAGGTGTAATTGCAGCAGCAATAGCAAAGAAGAAAGCACTTGATGGGTCAGTTGGAACTGTAATATTTAATGGTTTTAGTTTTTCTTTTAGAGGGTTTATCTCTATCCAACCATCTTCTTTAGTTGTAATTTTTGCACCCATACCATTTAACATTCTTTCAGTATGATCACGACTTAATAAGTCTTCTTTATAATAACTTACTTCATCACTTTGAATACCCGCTAAAATAAGTGCTGATTTTATTTGTGCTGAATCTATTGGACTATGGTATTTAAATGATTTTAATTTTCCACCTCTTATATGAAGTGGTGCTAAGTTTCCATCTTTTCGTCCATCAATCTTTGCTCCAATATCTCTTAAAGGATTTGTCACTCTTTTCATAGGACGACCTCTTAAATACTTATCGCCAGTTAAAACAAAACTTCCTTCAATACCAGATAAAAGTCCAGCATAAAGTCTCATACCAGTTCCTGCATTTCCACAGTCAAGCACATCATCTGGTTCACTTAATTTTGATGGTGGTGTAATTTTAATAATTTCACCATCATCTTCAACTATAGCACCCAACTTTTGAGCAATCTTAAGCGAATCCATAGTATCTTCACCACGAAGATAGTTTTTAATAGTAGAAGGTTTATCACTAAATAAACTAAACATAGCACATCTATGAGATATAGATTTATCACTTGCAATATTGTCAATTATTATATCAAACGATTTTGTTAATGGTGCTATATTTAGTTTTTGCATATTATCTTATTCCTATTTGTAAAGTTTCTTTTAAATTTTCCAATATTTTATCCATAATAGTTGTAATATCTTCCTCTTCTAAAGTTTTATCTTCTGATTGTAAAACAAATTTAATTGTTAGACTTTCATCATTACCTAACTTTTCATCACTATAAGTATCTACAAGATTAAATTGTTTTATCTCGTTAATTTTTAGATTATTGATACTATTTCTAATATCTTTATATTCCATATCTTTAGGTGCTATGATACTTAAATCTCTTTTTGAAGTTTGAAACTTAGATATATTTGTAGCTTGAATTAAATCATTTGAAAGCTTATCAGTATCAATAAGAGCTATAAATGTGTCATTGCTAATATCAAAGTCTATTGCAACTGTAGGATGAAGTTTATATATTGTCCCTACAATAATACCATCAATTAAGATATTTGCATTTTGGTATGGGTGGATAAATTTATCAGATATATTTTCTATAGTTTCTAATTCAAAATTTCCTATACAGTTAGATACTTTTTGACAAAATTCAAAAAATTCTATATTCTGTGGTTTTCCCTGATTTGAAACAGCTTCACTCTCTTTTTCACCACTAAAAATAAATCCTAAACTTTTTGATTCTTCTCTATTTTTATTAAATATCACACCCATCTCAAAGAAACCTTGTGATTTGAAACCTTGCTTCTGATTGTGTGATACTGCATTTACTAGATTTAAAGCTAGCGTAGTTCTAAATGTATTTAGTTCATTTGTTATTGGATTTAAAATATCTAATTTCTCTTTTACAGTTTCAAATCCATATTTAGCTAAAGCATCTTTTTGAGCAAAAACATATGTAGTTGTTTCATAAAAACTATTTGAGATTGCTTTTGCTCTTATTCTATTTGTTAAAACCAATTTATTTGAAGTTTTGTTAATTCTATTCACTTCATCTATAGCTAAAGGTTTTGCTTCTATATTATCAATACCAACTATTCTTACTATCTCTTCTGTTATATCAGCAATATTTATTAAATCATGTCTAAAAGTTGGGATATCTATACTTATTACATTATTTCCACTACTTTTAACTTGACAACCAAGTGAAGTTAAAATCTTAACAATCTTAGCTTTTGGAATAGCTTGTCCAATAATAGAAGTAACATCCGATATTTTAACAACCAATGTTCTTGGTGTAATATCTTCAATATACTGCTCAGCACCATTAAAAATAGTACCACCATATTTAGAGATAAGATTTATAAGATAATCAATACCAAGGTCTAAGTTTGTTTCACTTCCTCTTGATGACTTATAGTAAATATCTCCTGTCTTAACTTTAGTATCAAATACTCTTTGAGCCAATATATCAGGAGCTGTATAGCTAGCTTCTAAAATTACAGTATTATCTACTTTTTTAATAAAACCAGCTTCTATACCAATAGTACTTAACTCAATATCTCCAGATACTTTATCAAAACCATTTTCATCTACTTTGACATTTAGTGAAACGATATTTTCATCACTTTTAGCAATAGCTTTTGTATAAACATTTAACAATACACCAGTTGCATGAGTAGCATAAGTTATGGCAGTTTCAATATCTGTATTCTTTTCTATACCAACTAATGCAACTCTTATTTTATGCAATAATGGTAATTTAAAGTTTGTAATATCTGATGCTTTATAGAATAAGTTTGATGTAATATTGTTATCGCATTTTATATCTAATACTTGCCCTATACCTATATTGTTACTTTCAATTTGTGTATCAAATTTATAAAATTTAATATCAAAATATGTACTTAATTCTCTAGCTATTCCATTGATACTTAAACAATCTCCACGATTAGCAGTTAGTTCTATCTCAATAGTTTCAAGATTTAAAATAGTATATTCATTTAATTCTTTTCCAATAACCAAATCGCCAATAGAATCATCAAGTTCTAAAATACCATCATTTAGTTTTGGAAGACCAATCTCAGTAGAACTACAAATCATACCGTGTGAATCTTCACCTCTAAGTTGTGCTTTTTTGATTTTAAAATCTTCGCTCATTACTGTTCCAACAGTAGCAACTGGTACAAGCTGACCTTTTGCAACATTTGAAGCACCACAAACTATTTGAACTGTTTCTTTTCCAATATTTACTTGACAAATATTTAATTTATCAGCATCTGGATGTTTAATACAATCTAAAACTTCACCAACAACAATACCATTTGGTATAAATATCTTTGAAACATTTTCAACCTCAAGACCAATAGAGTTCAAAGCTTCACAAATTGTCTTTGTGCTTATCTTTGAAATATCAATAAATTCTTGTAACCAATTTCGTGTAACTATCATCTAAACTGTCCTAATAATCTAATATCACTATCAAATAGAGATCTTAAGTCTCCAATTTTATGAATTAACATAGCAAATCTTTCAATCCCTAAACCAAAAGCATATCCACTAACTTTTTCATATTTTACTGCTTTAAATACATTTTCATCTACTATTCCACAGCCTAAAACTTCTAACCAGCCTGTATGAGAACAAACTCTACAACCCTTACCATCACAGAAGATACAACTAATATCAACTTCAGCAGATGGCTCTGTAAACGGGAAAAATGAAGGTCTAAATCTAACTTCAACATCTCCAAACATATGTTGTAAAAATTCAACCATAATATGTTTTAAATTTGCAAAAGATATTTTACCTTCATCATCTACAACTAAACCTTCAATTTGAGTAAACATAGGAGTATGTGTAATATCAAAATCTTTTCTAAAAACATTTCCAGGTGCTATCATACGAATAGGTGGTTTTGTTGTCATCATAGTTCTTATCTGAACTGGACTTGTGTGTGTTCTTAAAACTGCTCCATCATTACAATAAAAAGTATCTTGCATATCTCTTGCTGGATGATAAGCAGGTAAATTTAAAGCTTCAAAGTTATGAAACTCATCTTCCACAAGAGGTCCCTCTTCAATTGAAAAGTTTAAGTTTTGAAAATATGTTGTAATTTTATCTAAAGTATCTGATACAGGATGAAATGAAGCACTTTGTGTTGTTGCACTAAACCTTGTAACATCTATTTTATCAAGTTTCAATTGCTCCTCTAAAGCAAGTGCCATAAGAATAGTTTTTTTAGTATCTAAGGCTTGTGTTATTTGTGTTTTTTGTTCATTAAGATTTTGAGCAAAAGCTTTCTTTTCTTCATTTGGAACATCTTTCATTTTAGAGAATTGGGCAGTTAAAATACCTTTTTTACCTAAAATTTCTATACGAATATTTTCTAATTTTTCTAAAGAATCTACTGATTCTATATTGTTTAACCATTCTTTTATCAAGAATATCTCCTATATGTTGTCTTTAATATTTGCGATTATATCTATATTTTGGTTATATTAAACTTCAAGATAAAATCTAATGATAAATAAACACACTTCAACTAAGATTAAGCAAGTATTTTGTATAATCACCTTCCATTTTTCACAAACATCAAAGAGAGTTTTTGTAAAGTATAGATTATATTTTATAAAGAGTTGGCATGATATAGTCATAAATATCACTATTTGTGCCGTTTGGAAATTTGGAAATATCAATCAAGGAAGGCAAATTATGAAAGTAAGAGCTTCAGTGAAAAAAATGTGTGACAAGTGTAAAATTGTCAAAAGAAAAGGTATCGTTAGAGTAATCTGCGAAGTAAAAAAACACAAACAAAGACAAGGATAAGAGATGGCTCGTATTGCAGGTACAGACTTACCAAACAAGAAGAGAATGGAATATGCATTAACTTATATTTTTGGTATAGGTTTACATAGTTCAAGATTAATTTTAAAAGCTACAGGAATTGATCCTGATAAAAGAGCTCACGAATTAACAGAAGATGAAGCAGCAACAATTAGACAAGAATTACAAGCAAACTATATGGTTGAAGGTGATTTAAGAAAGAAAGTTGCAATGGATATTAAATCATTAATGGATTTAGGTTCATATAGAGGTTTAAGACACAGAAAAGGTTTACCATGTAGAGGGCAAAAGACTAAAACTAATGCTCGAACAAGAAAAGGTAAAAAGAAAACTGTTGGCGCAGCGGCTAAATAAGGATAACTGATGGCAAAAAGAAAAGTAACTAGAAAAAAAGTTGTAAAAAAGAATATTGCTGATGGTGTAGTACACATCGCTGCAACATTTAATAATACAATGGTAACAGTAACTGATAACGCTGGTAATGCTATTGCGTGGTCAAGTGCTGGTAATTTAGGTTTCAGAGGTAGTAAAAAATCAACTCCATTTGCGGCAACAGCAGCACTTGAAGATGCGATTGAAAAAGCTATGGCTCATGGAATTAAGAATGTTGGTGTAAAAGTTCAAGGACCTGGAAGTGGTAGAGATACTGCTGTTAAGGCACTTGGTTTAATTGAAGGTTTATCAGTTAAGTGGTTTAAAGATGTAACTCCTTTACCACATAATGGTTGTAGACCACCAAAACGTAGAAGAGTGTAAGGATAAAGCATGGCAAGATATAGAGGACCAGTTGAAAAACTAG
>CAYUNC010000046.1:1675-9481 GCA_964445915.1 uncultured Arcobacter sp. | reverse complement strand
CCATAACCTGGAGCAATTTGCTTCCAAGGTCCAAACATAACATTTGCATAAGCTTGTTGCCAATAAAATTGACTTACAGGTGTTACAGAAGTTCCATAACCACCTTTTTCAACAACTTCTTGCATAGCTTTGATAACTTCAGGGAATTTATCTAAAGTATTATCATCTCTCATCATTTGAGTATTTGCTGTTAATGCACCACCTGGCATTGGAGAAAATGGAATTAATGGAGAAACTTGAGTAGCTTCAGGAGGCATCATATAATCACTTAATTGGTCTTTTAAAACTTCTTGATATTTTAATATTTTACTTATTTCTAAACCACCAAGGTCATAGTTTGTACCTTTTGTAGCATGTAACATAGTTAAGATATCAGGCTGACTAGTTCCACCACTTACAGGCGAGTTAGCTAAATCAATACCATCAGCTCCAGCTTCAAGTGCAGCTAAATAAGCAGCTACAGATACACCAGCAGTTTCATGAGTATGAAGTCTAATATGCATATCTTCACCAAGTAATTTTCTAGCCATTGTAATAGTTTGGAAAATTTTAGTTGGATTTGCTGTACCACTTGCATCTTTGAAACATACAGAATCAAATGGTAAACCACTTGCTAAAATATCTCTTAAAGTTTTTTCATAAAATGCAACATCATGAGCACCTTCACAACCAGGAGGTAAATCCATCATTGTTACAACTACTTCATGCTTTAATCCGTGGTTTTTGATACATTGTGCTGAATATTCAAGGTTTTGAACATCATTTAAAGCATCAAAGTTTCTAATAGTAGTAGTTCCATGCTTAGCAAACATTTTTGCGTGCATATCAACTAATTCTCTACTACCAGTATCTAACATCACTGTATTGATACCTCTTGAAAGAGTTTGTAAGTTAGCATCAGCACCAACTATTCCTCTAAACTTATCCATCATTTTAAATGCATCTTCTTGTAAATAGAAGTACAATGATTGAAATCTAGCTCCACCACCAAATTCGTAGTGAGTAATACCTGCTTCTTTTGCAGCTTCTACAGCTGGCATAAAATCATCCATAAGAACTCTACCACCAAAAACAGATTGAAATCCATCTCTGAAAGTTGTATCCATTATATCAATAAATTTTTTTGACATTATTAACCTTTATTATTTGTTTCGTGATTATGATGTAAAATTGCTGCTGAGATTGCTGCAACTACATTTTTGTTATCTGCTGGTTTTGATTGTCCAACATTTGAAGTTGAAGATGATGTTTCTTCTTTTACTAAATACTTAGCAATTAAAGCAGATTGTGCTTTTAATGCAAATATCATAATTATTAAGAATGTAAATACAATTCCCATCCCTAGTGCCATAAACTTTAAGGCTTCACCTACTAAATCCACTTCCATATATTGCTCCATATTATTTTAAAAGATAAGATAAAAATCCCTCTTCTAAAAATTACAATTTCGTTATTTTATATTAAAAATACTTTAGTAAATATTTAATGCGACATAAAATCACCTTAAATTTATAAAATACTTTTTACTTAGTGTTTATGAAACATTTTATATATAAAAAATACTATTATTTTATTTATGACCTTCGTGAGGTTTAGTAAAATCTGTATCATAAATATATTGTGCAATTTTCGTTAAAGTATCTATATCATAGCCTAACTCTGGCATTATTTCATACTTATTTATTGCACCACTCATTAGTGAAGTTTCTGCATTCGGATAGTGTACCCATCTTGCCATATTTTTTACAAAATCTTCTTTTTTTGGAAATGCTAATAAATATTGTTTTTTAAATTCTATGACAGATGGTGCCGAAATTGCTTTTTGTTCAAAATGACAAGTTATACAATTTCCATGAAATAACAATGATTTATAATTTGCTGCTTCTAAGTTTAAAATAAAAAGTAAAAAGATAAATAGTTTTTTCATAACCTAATAATAGCAAATGATAATTAAACTTGTCTTTTAATATAAAATTGATTTTATTTAGTTAAACTTCAACTATGAAAAATAAAAAAGTTATGGTTGGTTTAAGTGGTGGAGTTGATAGTTCTATAACTGCTTATTTACTACAAAAAGAGGGTTATGAAGTTCAAGGTGTTTATATGAAACTTCATAATGTAATTGAAGGTTATCATACTAAAAATCTTGCAGCTATTGAAAAAGTATCAAACTTTTTAGATATTAAGTATCAAATTTTAGATTTAACTAATAAATTTAAAAGTGAAGTTTATGATTATTTTGTAAATGGCTATATTGACGGTATCACTCCAAATCCTTGTATAACTTGTAATAAAAACATAAAGTTTGGTGCTATGTTTGACTTTGCTATGTCAAATGATTGTGATTTTTTAGCTACTGGGCATTATGCTAAAACTGATGGTAAATTTATATATGAAGCATTAGATAAAAGCAAAGATCAAAGTTATTTTTTAGGACAAATCAACAAAGAAGTTATATCAAAGATTATGTTTCCTATGTCAAAGTATACAAAAGATGAGATTCGTAAAATTGCACTTGATATACCTGAATTTAATGCAATAGCTACTCAAAAAGATTCACAAGAGATTTGTTTTGTTGAGGGTGAATATACTGATATACTAAAACTTCATACTAACATTGAACATCAAGGCGATACTTTAGATGAAGATGGAAATATTATTGGAAATCATAAAGGATATATGCACTATACCATAGGAAAAAGAAGAGGTTTTTATGTTCATGGTGCACATGAGCCTCATTTTGTGAAAAGTATAAATGCTAAAGATAATACAATTACTGTTTGTAAAAAAGATAAATTAGCTATAAATAAAGTAGAAATAAATAATCTAAATATGTTTATAGATGATAAAGATTTTAAATGTACTGTAAAGTTAAGATATAGAAGTTTTCAAGCTTCATGTAGTGTAAGAATCAATGAAAACAACTATGCAACAATTGAATTACACGATGATGTTTTTGGTGTAGCATCTGGACAAATTGCTGTATTTTATGACAATGATAAAGTTATAGGAAGTGGAGAGATTATAAAAGCTACACTTGCTAGCTAATAAACTCTTTTCCAGGTTCCCAATCAATATAAACACTATCTTTTACTTCAAAATAAGGTGTTTTTATAAATACTGATTTAAATGATTTATCACTTTCATTTACAAACATATGAGCTTCACCTGGGTCACATTGTAAATAATCACCCTCTTTTATAAGCACTCTTTCCCCATCAACATAAACAGCACATTCACCCTCTAAAACAAAAAAAGATTCCTCTTGCTTAATATGTTTGTGACAAGGATGCGATTCCCCTACTCCAATAACAACAACACCTACATCAGCTTTTGGTCCTTTATCAGTCAAATACTTAGGTCCATGTGTACCAAATCTATACTCATAATCTTTTTCATTTATTAGTCTCAAATATATCCCTTTTTATCTAGTTATTATTTTTCTAGAATATTATCAAATATAACTAAAAGTTGATCTTTATTTAGTGGTTTAAAAAGCCAAGCTTTTGCCAGTAATTCTTTTCCTGTTTGCTTAAAGTCTTTATTATCTTTAGATACTAAAATAACCATTGGTACTTGTTCATTTTTTGATTGATACCTAATATCTTTTAGCATATTTATACCATTTGTCAAGGGAGATTCTATCTCACTTATTACTAAATCAATAGTTTTATTTTCAAATTTCAGCATTCCATCTACATCAGTAGTAGCTGTTATGGCGATATACCCTCTATCTTGAGCAATTTTTTTAATCTGCTCTCTTATTACAAAAGATTCATCAACAATCAAAATAGTTTTTATTTTCTTTGCAGTTGGCATACATAATAATAAATGTTCTTCAAACTTATGAACCAAATCCATTACTTCTTTATTGAGATCAACTCCATTAAGTAAATTGTCTATTAAAACTACCAAAAGTTTTTTTAATTCAATTAATAAATCACAAATTTCTAATGAAAATTCAACAGTATTATCTCTTATTTCAACAAGTAAATTTTCTGCTTTGTGAGTAATAGAAACAACATCAAACATACCTAGTAAATCTGCACTACCCTTTATAGTGTGCATCTCTCTAAAGACCACATCAATAGCATCATCTCTGCCATTTCCATTACGAACATCTATTAATACTTCTTCCATATTTAGAAGTTTTAACATCAACTCATCATAAAAAATATTTCCTGTTTCATTCATAATGCTATATTATCACAATATAATTTAAATACCCGACTTTAATCATATTTTAAATACAATACTATTATGAAATATAATAAAATAATACAAATACTAGAAGAAAATAATCTATTAAAGATAATTGATGAACCACTAGATATAAATCTTGAGATTCCTCATATTGCTTATGTAGAAGTTAAACACGAGATTAGTAAGGCCTTGCTTTTTACTAAACCAATTGATAAAGCAAATAATAAAACTTTTGATATACCAGTACTTATGAATGTTTTTTGTAGCCCTAAAGCTGTTGAACTTTTTATAGGAGATGCGGATAAAATTGCTGATGAAATTCAATCACTACTTAAGATGAAACCACCAGAGGGCTTTATGGGTAAAATTGATATGTTTAAAACATTATTCAATTTAAAATATGTACCACCAAAAAGAGTAAGTTCAAAAGGTGAGTGTCAGCAAATTATTAAAATAGGTGATGATGCAAAATTATCTGAACTACCAGTTTTAACAACTTGGGAACAAGATGGTGGTCCATTTATAACTATGGGTCAAGTTTATACTCAAAGTTTAGATGGAAAAATGCACAATGTTGGTATGTATAGACTTCAAGTTTATAGTGATGGACAACTAGGAATGCACTGGCAAATCCATAAAGATTCAAATCACTTTTTTCATGAATATAAAAAAGCAGGTAAAAAAATGCCTGTTTCTATTGGAATTGGTGGCGACCCAATGTATATTTGGTGTGGGCAAGCTCCATTGCCTATTGGTGTATTTGAACTTATGCTTTATGGATTTGTAAAAAAGAAAAATGCTAAGTTAGTAAAATCTATCACAAATGAGATTTATGTACCTCATGATGTTGATTTTGTAATTGAGGGATTTGTTGATCCTGATATTGTTAAGATTGAGGGTCCATTTGGTGACCATACTGGATATTATACTTTAGAAGAAGATTATCCTGTAATGGATGTAACTTGTATCACAAGTAAGAAAAATCCTATTTTTGCAGCTACTGTTGTAGGTAAGCCATTGTTAGAAGATAAATATATGGGATATGCAACTGAGCGAATATTTTTACCACTTCTTAAAACTACTGCACCTGATTTAATAGATTATTATATGCCAGAAAATGGTGTATTTCACAATCTTATTTTGGCAAAAATTAATGTAGCTTATCCAGGACATGCTCAACAAATGATGCACGCTTTTTGGGGTGTAGGACAAATGAGTTTTGTAAAACATGCTATTTTTGTAGGGGCCAATGCTCCTGAACTTCATGATGATGAAAATATTACAAAATGGATTTTAAATCGTATAAATACAGATGAACTTCTGATTACAAAAGGTGTAGTTGATGCTCTTGACCATGCAAGTCCTAGATTTGCTCTTGGTGGAAAACTTGGGATTGATTGTACTGGTGAAGAGATTGAAGAGTTAGGAATAACGATTTTAAATGATGGAGAATTGTTAGTACGAACTAGAGAAATTTGTAAAGATATAAAAGATTTAAAACAATATCACACAGATACAAAAAATCCAGTTACTGTTATAACAGTTGAAAAAAACAGAAGTCAAAAGTTTTTATTTGAAGAGTTAAAACCACTTTTCAATCATATTAAAATCTTAGTAATAGTAGATGAAGAAAATAATGATTTAGAAAATGCCTATATGTTAGTTTGGAGAGTTGTAAACAATATTGATTCTAATCGTGATATTTTCATAGATGGACACACAATAGGAATAGATGCTACAAATAAAGATACTCACGACAACTTTCAAAGAAGATGGCCTGATGATGTTGTTTGTACAAAAAGTGTAATTGATGATTTAAAGAAAAGAAATTTAATTGAATGTGATGATGAATTTATCTCTAAATGGGGAATTTTATAAACTAAAATGAAAATATTATTACTTGAAGATGATAGTATATTATCTTCTACACTTGTAAAATTATTGGAACTTGAAGATTATGATGTAAGTTTAGCCATTGATGGAAATGAAGTTTTAGAATTAACTTATGAACATAAATATGATTTATATCTATTTGATATAAATGTACCATATATAAGTGGTACAGATTTACTAAAAGAGTTAAGAGATAGTGGAGACACCACTCCTACATTTTTTATCTCTGCTTTAATTGATATTGAATCTATCTCAAATGGTTTTGATGTTGGTTGTGATGATTATATTAAAAAGCCATTTGATTTTGATGAGTTACTAATACGAATTAAATCTATTTTAAAAAAATCATATGGGGATTTAAAATATAAAGATTTGAAATATAATCCAACATCTAAAGAGATAATAAAAGATAGTGTAATTATTGATATGGGATTGGTTGAGACAGCTATCTTTGAACTTTTTATCAAAAACATATCTAGTATTGTAACAAAAAATGATATATTTGATGTGATGGATAATCCAACTGATGTTGCATTAAGAGCACAGATAAGTCGGATTAAAAAAACATTAGATTTAGATATAACAAATATTAGAGGAATAGGATATAGACTTGAAAAAGTATGAAAAAGAAGCCTTACTTAAAATATTTAGTATCTTTTTTATAGCATTAGCTATATTTACAACTATTATTGCCTTCTTGTATCTTAAAGAACAAAAACAAACTTTTCATACAACTATACTACTTCAAATGAAAGAGTTTAACTATAGCTTTAAAAATAAAAAATTTACTATGGACATAATACCATTTGAAAAAGATGATAAATATTTTATATTACAATTTAATCATAGTGATGAGATATATAGTTTATTTCCAATTAAAAGTGTAGAAAACAAAAGTCTAAAAGTTATTTATCCTATAAAAGAATACAGAAAAACCATAGATGAGATTGAACAAAAGATATTGATATTTTATATTCTTACAATCTTATTTCTTCTTGTTTTTTCTTTTGCATCTTCATTTTATGCACTACATCCTATGAAAAAAGCAATTAAGATTTTAGATGAGTTTTTTAAAGATATTGTTCATGATTTAAATACTCCAATAACATCTATACTTCTAAATACAAAACTTATCTCAAAAACAAATCCAAGTGAAGAGTTGGAAAAAATAGAATTAAGTACAAAAAGAATAAGTGATTTATACAAAAACTTTGAATTAATATCAAATGAATTTGTAAAAACATATAAAGATAAAGTATTGGTTGATTTATTGATAAATGAAAGAGTTGGTTATTTTAGTCAAATCTATCCAAATATAAAGTTTGAATTAGACTTAGAAAAAACAGAAAAAACATTGGATAAAAATAGCTTTATAAGAATAATTGACAATATAATATCAAATAGCTGTAAATATAATAACTCAAAAGGGACAGTATTTATAACTTTAAATAAAAAAGAGTTGATCATAAAAGATACAGGAATAGGTATGCAGTATCCTCAAAAGATATTTGATAGATATTATAAAGAGACTAGTCGAGGTATAGGAATAGGTATGAATATTGTTCATAACTTATGTAAAGAGACAAATATAGATATCAAAATTAATAGTAAACTAAACAATGGAACAACAATTACACTAACTTTCTAATCAAGTCACACTCAAGTAACACTTCAATGATAAACTTTCAATAATTAAAAAAAAAGGAATTA
>CAYUNC010000046.1:0-1575 GCA_964445915.1 uncultured Arcobacter sp. | reverse complement strand
AGTAGTGCTGGTGGTATGTCTGGAGGAATGGGCGGCGGTGGAATGGGTGGTTCTGGTGGTGGAATGGGAGGTGGTATATAATGAAAAATTTACTTAATATCAAAAAACTTTCTACTACATTAATAGCACTATTTTTATTTAGTGGTTGTGCAACAACAAGTATGTATGATGAAGATTTTGATGGAGTTAAAAACAATAAAGATATTTGTTTAGGAACTCCAAAAAATATCAAAGTAAATAAATTTGGTTGTGCTTTAGATAGTGATAAAGATGGTGTATTAGATATTTATGACAAATGCCCAAATAGTAAATTTACTGATCTAGTAAACTCTACAGGTTGTAAGAGATAATCTTACAACACTAAAGGTGCATAAATAGGTATAGAAGTTGTTTCTTCTATACTTTGTTCAGTATAACTATCTTGTATATTAATTTCTTCTTCTACTACTATCTCTTTAACTGGTACCTCTTCAACAACTGATATAGTTTCCTTTGTAGGAGTTTCTTTTATAGCAATTGTTTCTTTTACAGGCGTATATGTTCTCATTGTAGGTATTGCTCTAGTTAAAGGTGTTGGATTTGCTCTTACTAGTGTATTGTTATTGCCTTTTTGTTCAAGTAAAATAATCTCATCAGTTAAATTTCTTTTTATAGTAGATGCTTTTATTATCACACCATTTGTCAAATCTACTATCTTCAAATAAAATATTATTTGTCTTTGTGTAAAAGCATAAGTACCTATTAAAGCATAAGATGAGCCAGAAAGTTCTTTATTTCTTATTTCACCTACTTTTCTTGATAAAAGTTTTGAACCATTTGAACCAAACTTAAGATACTTTGCAAACTCTATTTCATAAATTGAATGACCAAATTGTTGAGTAACTGAAGATTTTACCTCTGATGATAATATAAAACCTAATTCAGAATGATTTTCCAATTGTTTTAAATTTACAAAATCTATTACATATAAAGGCTCACTTTTTGTAAGTTTATTTAATGCAGGTGCTAAACCTACAAGTAATTCATCAGCAAGTTCAGTAAAATCTGTTTGTGCTGTAGAGTGATAATAAGATTCAAGTTTAACTGAACCTGCTTTAGTTTGAACTAAACCACAACCACTAAATACAAGTAGAACTAAAAGTAGTATTATTTGCTTACTAAGTTGTTGCATACACCACTCTTACATTGTTGTTTTGAACATCTGTTATTTGCAGCACAATCATCAGCTATAATCTTAATTTTAACTGCTGTTCTTGTTGTTGCACAAATACCAAATAACTTACAATCTTTAGGAGCATATATAATTCTAGCAGAAGAGATAAGTTCACCTGTTAAAGAATCCATAATTCTAGCATTTATAAGAACACTATCTTCTTCAAATCTTGCATAAGTTCCTACAAGTATATATTCACTATTTTCTATTTGATTTTTTAATTTTCCAGTATCTCTTGTGATATGAAACTCACCATTTGCATTTACTACAATTGCATCTTGTCCTCTAAAGTCAGTAACATTAAATCTTCTAATATGAAGTTCATTAAATAAACTTTCACTTACTATTCTTCCAAAAGATGT
>CAYUNC010000045.1:0-9610 GCA_964445915.1 uncultured Arcobacter sp. | reverse complement strand
CTAATGAATTTGGTATGGCTTTATACTTTAGTGGTAAAAGACACTTTTTACATTAATCTTATTTTCTAATAATATCATAGTCCAAAGGGGCTATGAATTGAAATAGTTGATCAGGTATTTTAGTATTTATTTTGACACTAGAAAACTGAACAGTTATATTGTTTTCCATCTCATCTATATAGTTTATTTTTACAAGTTTTTTATCTTCAAAAGTTAAATTATATTTGTTATCTACTAAGTCTGGATTGTTTAAAAAGTCAATTAAATTAATTTCATTTGTAAGTGTAGTATGTATAGCTTGTTCTAACTCAGGCTCATCTATAGTAACTTTTAAATTATTCATATATACATTTTTAATAACTGGTGTTTTATATTTCCAAAGCATTTTACTAGGTTGTTTAATATATATTTCACCATCATAACTAATAATCTTATTTTCTGAATTTTTGATTGATTGAGTAAATTTTGCTTGATATGTTTGAATAGTAGATGCAAATATAATTTGAATTAATAAAAAAGAACTAAATAGTATTTTCAACATAAAACCTTTTTATTTATAATTTCAAAATTATATCACATCTAAACTTTAAGAGTATGGTCTAAAAATTAATCTTTTTTTGTACCAAATGCACCTCTTATATATTTATCATTTAGTTGGAACTTCCCTCCAGCTTCTTGTGCATTGTCTCCATAAAATGAGCCTACTACATATCCTCCCTCAACATTACCAGTACTATCAGCAGCTTGTTCTATCTTTGAAGCCTTAAAACCATCTGAGTTAACTCGTCCAGAAAGAATAGTTGCTCGGTAGTTTCCTTCTGTTATAATAATCTTACCACCTGTTAATCGATTTTTTTCTGCTTTACTAAAATCAAAGTCTAAATGAATACTACCACCTGATTCTACTGCATTATCACCAATACCAACATAAGCAGCTACTCCACCACTATAAGATGCAGTTTGTTTATTATTAATAATATTGTCTAGCTTTTCACTTGGTATTATATTTGTAGTTGTTGCATATACTCTATCATTATTATCATTTATATGAACAAAACCATATTCAAAGTATTTATTATTTCCATATCTTTTCTTTGTTGCAGATGTAAAGTCAATTGTAGCTGTCTTAGAAACTAATGTATCAGATTCTTTTCTATGACCAATATATTTTTCTTCTGAACTTATAGCATTATAAATAGTTTCTTCTTCGTGGGCTTCCACTTCAGGAACTTCCACTTCAGGAACTTTTACTGCAGGAGCTTGCTCAGGAATATTATTTGTATCTTCTGTTAATATTGCTAATTTTGTTGATATTGTACTTTGTCGAATTTCTTTTTTATCAGCTCTAGCTTCCTGTCTAGCTCTTTTTTTATCAGCATTAGCTTCCTGCCTAGCTCTTTTTTTATCAGCTCTAGTTTCCTGCCTATCTCTTTTCTTATCAGCTTTATCTTCTTTTTTTGTTTCTTTCTTATCTTCTTTTTTATCTTCTTTGTTTGTTTCTTTCTTATCTTCTTTTTTATCTTCTTTGTTTGTTTCTTTCTTGTCTTCTTTTTTTATTTCTTTCTTATCAGCTTTATTTTCTTTTTCATCAGATGTAGCTTTTAAATCATCTTTTGTACTAATAGCAACACTAATACCACTATTTACTTTGATTTTACCTGTAGAACCTGATGGGATAAATACAGTTTGACCAGACTTAGTATCAGTCATAACAAATGCACCATGATGTACTGTATGTTGTATATTTCCATTATCACTTACAACAGTTGTACCATCACTTCCACGAATACCAATTGTTCCAGAACTTGTAGTAATCTTAAATCCATCACGATTTAACTTTCCAATCTTTCCTGTAATAGTTCTAAACATACCAGTTCCAAAATAAAAATTTGCTTTTGAATTTTTAGCAATCTTTTTATTAAAAGAATAATCTTTTATAATAAAAGTTGATTTACTACCAATAGTAATAGATGTCTTATCATTAAATAGTATTAATGATTTTGCTTTTGCTTTTGTTTTTATAGTATCATTAATATACAAAGATAAACCACTCACGGCTTTTATGCTTTGAGTATCTCTTTGTATAATAACATCACCTCTTACAGATGTTATTTTTCCTATATTTGCAAATGCAAATACACTTGTTATTATTAATAAAATTATCTTTTTCATTTTAATTCCTAATTATTGAGAGTCAACTGCCCCAAAACTTCCTTGAACTTCTACACTACTACCATCATCATTTAACTGAAATAAACCACCTACAGCTTGGGCACTATCACCATAAAATTCACCTAGAACAATTCCATTTTTTACTTCTGTAGTACCTCCATTGTCACTAATATTATCAGTGTAAAAACCAACGACTGAATTAGTACCAATACCAATATTAGCTCTATAATCACCTTCATTTACAATAATATACCCACCTCTTAATCGTCTATGTTCTGTTTGACTAAAATCAAAGTCTAATGATATTGTACCATCTGATTTTGTAGTTTTATTAATCATTGCAGATACTGTACCATTATAAGTTGCAGTTTGTTTATTATGTATTACATTACTCATATTTGCTACTGATGTCATATTCTCTCGTGTTACATATGCCATATTGTCATGTTTAATAGTTGCAAAGCCATGCTCTAGATATTTATTATTTCCATATACTTCTTTGGTAACTGCATTAAAATTATTATTAAGATTATTACTATCAAGATTAGAAGTCCAAATAAAACCGTCGTAGGCTGATATAGTTGGTGTAGTTGCTTCAGTTGCATTATATAGTTCAATTATTGATATTTCATTTGTAGTTAGATATGCATTCCTGTTTACATCCATAAAATCTATAGATATTATTCTTCCAGGTTTTATTAGACTATCAATTCCTTTATCTATCAATACTTGCGTTATATTAAATCCTTCATCTATTAACTCTTGTGTTATCTGAAATCCAATATTTATGTTAGCACCTTCACCACGCAATTTAATATTAATTATATCACCAGCAATAGTATTATTTGGCTTTGTTACATTTAATCTTATTTTACCACCTGGTGAATCAAATTTTAATATTGGTAGAGCTGATAATGGAGTATCTGAAGTTACTTTAGGAGTTGATGTAGAAGTTGGCTCAGGCTCTGGAGTAGTATCTTTCTCTACTGATTTTTCTATATTATTAATTTGTTCTATATTAGCAGTTTTTTCTGGTTCGTTACTTTTAGTTTCTTTTGCTTCAGTTGTTTCTTTCGCTTCAGTTGTTTCTTTTTTTTCTAACTTCTTTTTTGCTTTCTTTTTTGGCTTATCAGTTGTTGCTTTTAGATCAGCATCTGTAGTTGGTGCAACTTTTATATCACTACCAACTATTAGTTTAGCAGTAGAACCTGCTGGTATAAATACTGTTTTACCAGAAAGATTATCTGTCATAACAAATCCACCATGATGAACCGTATGTTGCATATCTCCACTATCATTTACAAGAGTTGTCCCATCACTACCTCTAATACCTATAGTTCCAGATCTTGTAGATATCTTAAATCCATCACGATTTATTTTTCCTATTTGACCTGTGATAGTTCTAAACATTCCTGTTCCAAAGTGAAAGTTAGCTTTTGAGTTCTTTTTTACAACTGTATCATATAAATAATCTTTAATTGTAAGCGTTGAATTACTTCCTATAGTGATAGATGTTTTATCATTAAATAAAATCAATACTTTTGATTTTTCGTGAGTTTTTATTATATCATCTTCGTGTAAAGTTAAACCACTAATGGCTTGTAAAAGCTTATTGTCTCTTTGTATAGTAGAATTACCTTTGATAGATGTAATTTTCCCAATATTACCTAATAACAGTATGCTACTTATCATCAATAATGTTAAAATTCTCATAAATATCTCCTGAGTTTGTTTTGTCTTTTATAAGTATAACATAAATTATATAAAAATAGTGTATAAAAGATTATTATTTGTAATATATCCATATATCATAGGCTATAAAATATTATTTTATTTAAAACTTCTTATTATATTAAACATTGCTGTATGTTTTTTATATTCATTTGGCTGAACACTTGATGTTTGTTTTTTATATGTTACACCTGCTTGAATAACCCAAACAGGGCTTACTACATAAGTTGAAGTTAAGCTTATCTCTTTTAAACTATCTTTTCTTTTTGTAAGATACATAGTGTCTTCATCTTTATATTTTGTAGTTGTTATTGATATAGATGGTGTAAATATTAAATTTGATAAATACATATATGTTGTAGAAAATTTAAAATTTATAGCATCAAAATCTGTACCCTTAGTCGTATTATCTTTCACTCTCTCTTTAAATAATACTACAGTAGGTGAAAAAGAGAGTTTTTTTGAATGTCTATATTGTATATTATTATTTAGTTCTATAAATATACTATCTTTTGTTTTGTCTTCATCTATTTGATATCTTTTATCTTGGTATTTTAAGTTATGGTTAATAGTATATACTTTATTTAGATTATAATTTAACCTTGTAGCCAATGAGTAAGTTTTCAAATTGTTTATATTGTTTATTTTCAATTGATCATATTTTAATGCTAAATTTAGATTTAGCCCATTTTCATATCTCATATCAATAGATGGTGTATAGCTATATAACTTTATATCTTTATCTTGAAATTTATCATTTGTCATCATTTTATTATAAATCATAAAATCATTTAAAATACTTATTCTTTTGTTTAATTTGTATTTATAGTTTATTATTGCAATCTCTTGGTGAGCATTAGCACTCTCATCTATAGTTGTGTTTTGCATATTGATAAACATATTAAACATTGGAAGATAAACATTAGTAAAAGTATCGTTTAATGAACTGCTATTTATATTTGAATCATAATTGATACCAATCATAAGCATACCACTAATAAAATGTTTTTGCTTTTTATCATCAATAGTTTCTAAATATCTCTGTATATTTTGTAAAGTTTCTTTTGTTATTTTTGGATGTTTCTTAATATTATTTAATAATACTTCTGCTTCTTTATAATTTTCTTGAACTATTGATACTTTTGCTGTTTCAATAGTAGCACCTATATTATTTGGTATCTCAAATAGTACCCTTTGATAAGCTATAGTAGCTTCATGAAATCTTTTTGTTTCAAAAGCACTCTTACCTAAAAAGAAATTTACATTTACTTCATTTAATGTTATTTTAAATAATTCATCAAATAACTTATAAGCTTTTTCATAATCTTTTGCTTTGAAGTATTCAAGAGCTAGGCTGTACTTTGCTAATAGTTTTTTTGACTTTTGTTTAGTTATTTTTGGTTTTTTAATTTGAGTTTTTTTGATTATTGGTTGCTTTGTTATAACTTGTTTGATATTATTTAAAAAATATAAAAAATTATCTTGAATATCAACTTTAAAAAATATCTTACTATATTTTTCCTCTAACTTCTTAGCTGTTTTTTTATCTTTAATATTTACAATATAAGTTTTGTACATATCTTCAGAATAAATAATATGAATATTTTCATTAGTTAATTTCTTTTTAGTATTTGCAATACATTGTTTTGTTATACATGATGAAACTCTTAGACCAAAAGTATTATCTATGATTTTATTATATGTTATATCAGTAGCTTTTAGATATATTATACTAAGTGCTATTAAAATTATTTTTTTAAACATGTTTATCCTTTAAACTTATATATACTATCAAAATTAGTTGGTGGATTTTTGATATATTCTTTACATCTACTAATATATATATTGTATATATTATTATTTGTTTTATTTTCTTTCTTATTTATCTCTTCTAAAATACTTAAAGCATCTTCAAATGAGGCATCTTGATATAAAAAGATAGCTCTATGATATAGTGCAAGTTCTTCTTCTAGTTCATCTTTAGAAACACCATATATAGTAGAAATATTTTCTCCGTGGTCATAGTCATAAACTTGCCAAATCTGAATTGGTTTTGATTTCCCTTTTACAATAATATGATCTAAAAATCTATAAATATGATCTTTTGACAATTGTTGTTTTGTAATACTTGATATTGATAGTTGAGCATCATAGTATTTACATAAACTTTCTACTCTATTTCCAACATTTACCGTATCACCTATTACTGTATAATCACTTCTTTGACTTGAACCCATCTCACCTACGATAACATCACCAGTATTGATACCAATACCAATATCTATAATATTTTCATTTTCTTTTACTAGAACGGCAAATCTATCATCAGCTTTTAATTTTTTATTTATTTCTGCTAGATATAATATTTGTGATATAGCAGTATCAACAGCAACTTGAGCATGGTCTTTTACTTCACCTAAGGCATTCCAGTGTGCCATTATAGCATCGCCTATATATTTATCAACAGTACCTTTCCCTTTCATAATAATATCTGTCATAGGGTCAAAATATTCATTTAGTAAAATTAACAATACTTTAGCATCTCCAATTGCTTCTGAAATATAAGTAAAGTTTCTAATATCACTAAAAAAGACTGTAATAGTTTTATTAGTTGGTTCAAATAACTCAGTAGAAGAGTCTTTTAACAAACTATCCATAACATCTTGAGATACTTTACTTGCAAATTTTCTTTTTATCATCTGCTCATTTTTTACTTCAAAAATATAATCCATAAAAATAGCAATCAAAGCAGAAATCATAATAGTGATAAATGGTAATATTGTGTTTACCATAATACCCTCATAAAATAAAATAAAATAATTATAGTAAATAGAACTTGAAAGTATTAACAGTAAAGCAATAGGGTTAAACCAAAAAGGTGTAAAAGCTATAAATAGAACTGTTATTATTGCAAAGAAAAATATTAAAAGTAAATTTAATCCATCTATCCAAGCAGGGTAAGTGATAAAATTTCCAACTATAATATTGTCTAATGCTGTAGCATGAACTTCAACACCTGGATATAAAGAGTCAAAAGGTGTAGCTTTTAAATCATTTAAGCCAGTAGCAGATGCACCTATAAGTACTACCTTATTTTTTAGGTCTGATGTTATATTATTTTGATATATATCAACGGCTGATATATATTGAAAAGTTTTTGCTTTTCCTCTATAGTTCAAAATCAATCTACCATGTCTATCTGTTGGTATTTTAATATCACCTATTTGAATATTTTCTACACCAAGGTTTGAATAATTTATAAATACTGTATTTAGTCCAGTCATAACTCGTATCATCTCTAAGTCCAAAGATGGATATACTTGGTCATCATATTTTATCACTAAAGGTATGCTTCTAACTACACCACTATCATCTGGAGTATTATTGAAAAATCCACAACTATAAGCACTATCTTGTAATTTTTTATGATTAAGTATAGTACCATTGGCTTTTAAAAGTTTATCACTACCTTTTTCTTTATTCTTTTCTATGATTATAGCTGGTATATGAAGTGATTCTCTTCTCATAAATTCATTTTTTCTTATTGTGAATTTATAACCAAGAATAGTAGGTGTTTTTGCAACCATACTATTAAGCTCTTTATCAAAATCAGGTATATTGTCTTTTACTATATTTAATTTTGCCAATACTTTAACAGGCGAACTTTGATCCTCTTCTGCAAAAACAATATCCAAACCTATAACAGCAACACCAGCTTTTGTAAGATTATTTAAAATAGTAGCAACCTTATCTCTTGACCAAGGCCATTGACCAAGTATTGATAATGATTTTTCATCTATATCAATAATAATAACATTTTTACTATCTTCCTTTTCACCTCTAAAATTAAACATATAATCTTTGATTTTATTGTCAAAAGATTTTCCAACTTTAGGATAATATATATTGATTGTTGAGATACTTACAGCAATTAAAGATGCAGCAAAAGTATAAATAAATACTTTTTTTAATAATCTCTTCAAATATATATTAGTTATTTTCATAATTTACTTATCACCTTTTATAAAGCTTAGTGATAATACAGATATAGGTACAATAATAAAACCAATAAGATATGAGATAGGCTCTAGTAGTTGATTGTTATTAAGATAAAAGAATCCAACAACTAGCAGACCATATCCAAGCAATCTAAAAATAGATGAAGCACCACTTATACTTTTGAAAGTATTTTTAAAAGTATTTTGATTTTTAAGTTTTTTCTTTTCATCTACAAATATCTCTTGAACTTCCTCTTTACTTAACTCTTTTTCATCTATTTCACATTCGCTATATAAATCAAAAGGGTCATCAATCTTATCAATACTATCAGGAGTATCGTTCATCAATTTTGTATCAAGATTTTCAACTCTTTTTTCAATATTTCTTTTATATCCTAAATATGAACCAATAGTTATAAGTAATGAACTAAAAAATGCTACTTGTGTGTTTAATAGCCATAAAGTGTTACCTTGTAATAAACAAAATAATATAACACCTCCATCAACTATTAAAAAAACTTTTGCAAATTTTCTAAGCATTATCTTCCTTGTCTTTAGTACCATGTTCCATTGCATATTTATACTTTGGGTCTTGTGCTAATTTATCTAGCTCTTTTTTAGCATTTTTATATGCTTTATATACATTTAAAACTGCAGCTGCAATTCCCCAAAATATACCAAGCCATAAAGTCCAAGTATATCCTGTCCAATCTTTTAATAAAATGCCAATACCAATACCAAATAAAATAGCAACAACAATAGAAATACCTAAAGACATATTGTCTAATGCTTGTAGTTTCCCTTGATGTTTTGGTTTGTTTTGAACTTCTTTATTCTCTTCCATTATAAACCTAGTCTATGTAAGTACAGCAATAATCTGAAACTTCAAGAACTTTTATATCAAAACCTGAATTTGCAGGAACTTCAAAATACTCTCCACCTACTACAGTTTCAATATTACTATCATCTGATAGTTTAACTTCTACACGACCTGCAAGTATTTGCATATGTTCAGCTTTTTGTGTAGTAAATGTATAATCTCCTGGCATCATAATACCAAGTGTTTTAGTACTACCATCAGATTCTATTACAGTTCTACTCGTAACACTTCCCTCAAAATATTGGTTTGCTTTTTTAATAATAGTTGCATTCCCAAATTCACCTGCTCTAGATTTTTCCATCTCATAATCTACAACTTTAGATTCCGTTCCAAGTGACTTAATAAATTCAACTACTAGAATATGTTTTGGATGTTTGGCATATTTATTTAAATCTTCTTTGCTATTGACAATAACCGTTAAAGAGATATCAAAAGCTCTATCTTCTTGTGCAAAGTTTACTCCAACTTCTAATGCTCTTACAAAATCAATATCATCTTTTAAAGAATTTAACTTCTCTAAAATCAAATCTCTTTGTTTATTTCCTTCTTCTGATAACTTAAAAAATACTATATGTTTTATCATTGTGTTCCCCTTTTTATATTATAGTGATTTCATCACTTGTGCAGCAGCTTTAACAGTTGCATCAATTTGTTTATTTGTCATACTATTACAAATAAATCCTGTTTCATATTGGCTACAAGCAAAGTAAAAACCTTTTTTTAGCATCTCATTGTGGAATTTAGCAAATCTTTTAAAATCACATTTTCCAACTTCTTTCATATTTGTAGGCATAGTTTTACAAAAGAAAAATCCAAACATACTACCTCT
>CAYUNC010000044.1:0-9681 GCA_964445915.1 uncultured Arcobacter sp. | reverse complement strand
TCATATCCTTCAAGACTTGCTGAATAATTAAATTTATATACACCTAATAAAATTACCATAAAGATAAGTCCTAAAAATATAATTACAATCCACTTTAATATCTTTTTTACAATATCAAAATTATTCAACTGTATTACTTCCATTTTCAATATGTAATGTTTGTGTAGGAAATGCAAAATCAGAGCCATTTTGTTCAACTATTTTCATAATCTTTAAATAAGTATCTTCTCTAACTTTCATAAACTCACCCCAATTAGTTGTTTTTGTGAAGTAGTAACAAAATATATTTAAACTACTATCACCAAAAGCACTAAAATATATATGCATAGTATCTTGGTCTATATCTTTGTGATTTTTCAACATAGCTTTTATGTCAGCTACAATCTTTTGTACAACCTCACCTTTAGTATCATAAGTTAGACCAATATTCATCTTAACTCTTCTTTTACCCATTCTAGACCAGTTTAAAATAGCACTATTAGCCAATGATGCATTTGGAACGGTTACTTGTGCTTGTGCAAATGTTCGTACCTTTGTACTTCTTATTCCTATAGATTCAATAGTTCCTTCAACATCAGGAGTTTTAATCCACTCACCAACCTTAAAAGGCTTATCAGTAAAGATAACTAAAGAACCAAAAAGATTAGCAGCAGTATCTTTTGCAGCTAAAGCAAATGCCATACCTACAAGTCCAAGAGATGCTAAAAATCCACTTATATTGTAACCCCACTCTTGAAGTACACTAAATACTCCAATAGCAATAATAAATAATCTTACAGATTTAATTAAAAAGTTTGCTACTTCTGTACTGATTTTATCGCCAAACTTATTTGTTACTTTGTCTAGGTGTATAGTAAAATAGTTTAATAACTCAACAAAAATCCAGAATAATACTATGATAAATCCTGTTGATATTATTTTGTCAAGTATTATATTTATGTCAGTATTTAATATCAAAAATAGTTTAGCAATCTTTGCCCCAATAACTATAAATAAGAAATCTATTGGTTTTTTAATAGCTTCTAAAATCTCATCATCATATTGATTTGATGTTTTTTCTACTAATTTGTACATAACTTTTCTAAAAATCACTCTTGATACTTGAAAAAATGTAAAAACTAAAATTGCATAGATATAGCTGTCTATTTGTTTTCCAAAAAATTCCATAAAAACTCCATAAGTTGTGTAATATATTATGCGATTTTAACTAAAATTATATTAAAATCGCGATAATGAATAATATAACAAACCAAGATAATATTAAACTAGCAATAAAATATATGGTATTTGCATCACTACTTTTTGCCTTTACTGGTGCATTTGCAAAATTGCTTAGTAACCATATGAGTTCACTTGAAGTTGTATTTTTTAGAAATATTTCTGGTGTGATAATTATCTCACTTTCTATTTATAAATCTCCACTTAATCAAGTAGGGGGTAAGCCACTTTTACTTTTCTTTAGAGGGTTGATAGGATTTCTAGCATTACTTATGTACTTTTATGATATTGCTCATATCTCTTTAGCTGAAGCTCAAACATTTTCTAAAACTGCTCCAATATTTACAGCTATATTTGCCTATATCTTTATAAAAGAAAAATTATCTGTTCAAGCTTGGATAGGTGTATTTGTTGGATTTATTGGTATATTATTTATTACAAAATTTACAGGGTCAAATTTAAGTAAAACAGATTGGCTTGGTATCTTAAGTGGAGTAGGTGCAGGGCTTGCATATACCTCTATAAGAGAGCTAAAAAACTTTTATGATACAAGAGCTATAGTATTGTCATTTATGACTGTAGGGACTGTTGGACCAATGTTATTAATGGTAATAGGTGAATTTTATACAACTACAACTTTTGACTTTATGATTGCTAAGTTTGTTGTGCCTACTGGTATCGCTTGGTTCTATATAGTTGGACTGGGAGTAACTGCTACATTCTCACAAATATATATGACAAAAGCTTATATGAATGCAAAAGGTGGGATTGTTGGAACTTTTAGTTATACCAATATTATCTTTTCTATAGCTGTTGGTATGATGCTAGGTGATAGTTTTCCTGATATGTTTGTAATATTTGGAATAGTTTTGATTGTATTTAGTGGAATACTTGTATCTTTAAATTCTAAACCTAAATAACTATTACCAAATCAGCATTGCAATATATGAAGTTAATAAAATAGCAATAATATTAAAAAATATTCCAAAAGAGGCCATATCTTTAATGGTTAGAACTTTGCTACTCATAGCAATAGCGTTTGGAGGAGTTGCAATAGGTAGCATAAAAGCATAACTAGCACAAATGGTAGCTACCATTAAAATAAGTTGTGTATCTATGTTTGAAGCTTGACCTAAAGAAAATATAATAGGTAGGGCAATAGATATTAAAGCTGTATTACTTGTAACTTCTGTTGTGAAAGTTACAAGTGTAGCTATAATTAGAATTAAAATAAAAGGTGAAAGGTCTGTAAGTCCAAGTAGCATTTGTGATATATCTTTTGCCAAACCTGTACTACTAAAAGCAGCAGCAATAGAGAAACCAGCACCAAATAAAAAGATAACTTCATATGGAACTTTTTTAGTATCTTTCCACTCCAAAAAACCGATTTTTGGCACAAGCATTAATAATCCAAAACTAAGTAACAGACCAGTTTCGTGAAGTCCTATAAATGAATTTAAGCCAAGTACCACAACTAATATTAATAAAATATTTTTTAATCTATTTTGCTCTATTGTTAAACTTTTAGCACTATCTAGATTTATTTCAACTTTAAGTCCTTTTGTATTTATAGATAAACCAAAAGATACAATAATAACCATAATAGTTGCTAGTGGTAAAGTCTTTAGCATCCAAGTGGCAAAAGTTAATGTTGGTAAATTATTATCTTGTAAAAAGCCCATTAAAATTAAATTTGGAGGAGTTCCAATAGGTGTTATAATTCCACCAATACTAGCTCCATAAGCAACAGCTAATACAAATCTAATTTTTAATTTCTTATTATCTGTTAAAAATAAAGCGATAGGTATAAGAAGTAAGGCAGTTGTAGTATTTGAAAGTAATGAACTTAGCAATGCAGAAGTGATAACTAATGCAAAAATAACACCACGACTAGAGTTTGGAAAAATAGATAATAGCTTATTTGCAATTATTTTATGTAAACCTATTTTTTCTACGGCAATAGCTATTAAAAAACCACCTAAAAATAAAAAGATAATAGACTTAGAATAATTAAGAGTAGTGGCATTTGTAGCCATAATACCTAAAGCAGGGAATAGTATGATAGGAAATAATGAAACTACACCTAATGGTAATGCCTCATTTGTCCACATAGAAACAAGGAATACAACTACTCCTATAAGTCTTGATTGTGTTTCATCAAATATAATATTGGCACTAAAATAACCAATAAAAGCAAGGATTAATGGAATTAAGTATTTCTGATTATTCTTGATATTATTTTCCTAAGCAAAACTCACCAAACATAATATCAAGCATTTGACTATGCTCATAAGGTCTAGTGATATTTGAGATATGTACTAAAGATTCATTTATATGATGGGCAAAAAATTCCAATTCACCACTTTTTAATGGTGTAGTTGCTTCTTTGATATGTTTTAAAGTTTGCTCTACTTCTAAAACTTGCTGTTTTGAAACAAGTGTTAATTCATCACTTGAACTATTTTGATTTAATATTGTTTCTAGTTCTCGTATCAAAGGAGTAATATCATCTTTTGTATTTAAACTGATGAGGTTATTTGGTAGTTTATTTATATCTAAAGTTTGAGTCAAATCTACTTTAGTTTGAATTGTCAATATTTTTTTATCGTCTTGATTTATAATTTTGATGATTTGTTCATCTTCTTTATCAAACTCTCTACTTCCATCAAATAAAGCGATAATTATATCTGCCTCTTCAACTGCTTGAATAGATTTCTCTATTCCAATCTTTTCTATCTCATCACTAGCCTCTCTAATACCAGCAGTATCGATTACTTTGATAAGATGGGTACCTATTTTAACTGTTTCTTCTATTGTATCTCTTGTAGTCCCTGCTATTTCACTTACAATAGCACGATTTAAATTTAATAGTTTATTTAAAAGGCTTGATTTTCCAACATTTGGTTTCCCAATAATGGCTACTTTAAAACCATCTATTAAACCTTCTCTTCTTTTGCTAGATTCAAGTGTTGTGATAAGTTTCTTTTCTATATTTATAAGTTTTGTATTGATTTGTTCAAAAATATCACTAGGTAAGTCATCTTCAGCATAATCAATACTTACTTCAATATATGCCAACATAAAAACTAAATCTTCTCGTATATTATTTACAAAGTCACTTAATTCACCTTTTAGTTGTCGTGCTAGAAGTTTTACTGCACTTTCACTTTTTGCTTCAATCATTTTACTAATTGCTTGAGCTTGTGATAAATCAATCTTATTATTTAGAAATGCTCGTTTTGAAAATTCGCCAGGAGTTGCTAATCTTGCCCCATATTTAATACAACTATCTAAAATAAGATTTGAGATAGCTATACCACCATGACATTGAAATTCAACTACATCTTCACCAGTAAAAGAAAAAGGATTTTGAAAATAAATAAGTAGTGCTTCATCAATAAGCTCATCTTTTACATCATAAAGTTTTGATAGTTTTGCATATCTTGGAGTTAGATTTGTATTTTTTGATATTTTTAAAGATATTTGAAGTGCATCTTCACCACTTAGTCGAACAATAGAAATAGAGCCAATACCATTTGCAGTAGCAATGGCAACAATAGTATCATTTGTCATATTTTATTTTCGATACTCATTTACTAAAATATATTTATCGCCTTTTACATTTGTCTTAACAGCAACATATTTATCAGGAAATTCATCTCTTAACTTTGTTAAAGCAATATGAACTAAAACACCATCTAAAGGCTTAGTTTTATAAAAACCTTCATCTTCAATAGTTTGAATAACAGGTATTAAATAAGCAAATATAGCTTCCTCTTGTGAAGATAAAAATTCTGCTACTTCTAGTCTTAGCATTAAATTATATTTTTCATGTACCCAGTTGAAAAGTATATATGATAAAGCTTTATATCTATATCCCTCTTTACCAATTAAAAGTGCTACATCTTCACCTGTAAACTCTATATACAAAGTTTCATTGTCATAAAAAGATACTTTAATCTCATCAAGTTTATAGCAAGTTTTTGAAAAAAGATGATTTATTTTTTCTCTTACTTCTGTAATTATTGCATTTTCATCTGATTTAATTGAGATTTCATTATGTATCTCTTTTTCTTCAGTATTGTCATAGAAGTCATTGAAGATTTTTTCTTTTTTAATCTCTTCAACTTTAATCTCTTGAGTTTCTTCTTCTTCAATTTTAGATTTAGTATCAGGTATATTTTGTTTTTTTGTAGGTTTTGTTTGAGTTGTTGGATTGTTATTTTCAACTATAATAATAGCTTCTTTTACAAATAGTCCAAGGAAACCTTTGCTTCCTGTTTGAACTACTTCAATCTCTAAATCAGTAATTGAACAATTAAAATTAGCAGTTGCTTTCTCATAAGCTTCTTCTAAAGTTTTAGCTCTAAATTGTTTAGACATTATAAATCCTTTATACTCGTTGTTTGTTATTTCTTATTATTTGCTCTATTATGACTTTTCTCATCATGTTCTTTTTCTCTTTTTACTTTTTCTTTTGCAAATATAGTATTAACATAATATTGTTGAGCTACAGTAAATAAGTTATTCATAAACCAGTACAAAGTAAGTCCAGCAGGGAACCATAAAAAGAAGAAAGTAAATATTATAGGTAACATCATAAATAATTTCTTTTGCATCTCATCTTGCATTTGGTTAGGTGTAATCTTTTGTTGAATAAACATTGTAGCACCCATTAAAATTGGTAATACATAATATGGATCCATTAAAGATAAATCTTCAATCCACCAAATCCACTCAGAACCTTTTAGCTCAATTGCATTTAATAAAACTCGATATATAGCAAAAAATACTGGAATCTGAAGTAAGATAGGTAAACATCCACCCATAGGATTTGCACCCTCTTTTTTATAAAGTTCCATCATATGCATAGATGATTTTTGTTTATCATCTTTATATTTCTCTTGAAGTTTCTTAACTTGAGGAGCAAGCTCTTTAAGTTTGTTCATAGAAACCATACCTTTAAATGCTAAAGGATAAAGTACTGCTTTGATTAAAATTGTAGTAAATACAATAGTCCAACCCCAGTTTCCAATAATACCATGAATATATTGAAGCATTTGAAACATTGGTTTTGCAATAAATGTAAACCAACCATACTCAATTACTTGCGAAAGCTTAGGGTCAAGTGCTGTTAAGTCATTGTAGTTTTTAGGACCAGCATAACCTTTTAATTCTAGTTTATTTTTACCGTGAATAAAGATTTGAGGGTTACTTTCACTATCAGCCATAACAGAAAGTTCTAAACTATCAATAGTATTATATAAAACTGTAGCATAGTATCTATCAAATGCAGAGGCTATTTGAACACCTGAAAAAGTTGTGGTTTTATCTAAGTCTTCATCTTCAATAATAGTTAAAGTACCATCATTTAAAGTTAATAAAGCACCATGGTCAGCATACATATCAGCTAAAACATCTGGTCTAAAACCTGGAGTAATAAAAAATGCTTCACCATTAGGAACAATAACATCTAAGTCATAATTTCCTTTTGGATGGATTGTTAAAATCTTTGTAACTGTTAAAGTTGATAACTTTTGTGTAAGAGTAAGTTTAACCGCACCTGTAGTTGCATTTAAAGTTGCATCAGAAGCAGTTGTTAAAGTTTTGAAAGCTTCATCATTTAAAGTTCTGTTTGAGAATCTAACTTCTAAAGGTTTAAGTTGAGATGGTGTGAAAAGTTTTATTTGATTTCCCTCTTCATCTACATACTTCTTTTGTAAAAGTGTAACTTGTGCAATTCTACCTAAAGCATCAATTGTAATAATATTATTTTGTGTAGTAATTGATGATATGATTTTTGAAGATGCTATATCTGAACTAATAGGTGCAGTATTTCCTGAAACATTTGATACGACTTGAGGTGCTGATGAATTACTTGTAGAAGTATTAGCAACAGTATTAGTTGTAGCAGTTCCAGAACTCTTAGCTTCTAGCTCTTTTATCTTTGCAGCTTGTTCTTGCTGAATTGCCTGTGGTTGTACATATAAAAAATCGTAAGCAATAAAAAATGCAAATGACAATAAAGTCGCCATTAAAATTCTTTTTTGAGTATCTTGTTTGTTTGTCGGATTATCTTGTTGTGCCATTTTTAAATTCCCAGTCTTTTATTATTAAATAATTTTTATTTGTTTTTGTTGGTATATACCAATATTTTACATTAATTTTCTTAAATACTATATTAGTAAAGTCTTTTTTAACGCAAGGATAATCAAATCCACCATCAAATAGCTGATTACATTTTAAAATTCTAATAATAGAATAATAAAAAGCAAATAATATATTATTGTGTTCAAATTGCAATTTCGCATATTCTGAGCAAGTTGGATGATATCTACAACTACCATAAGATAAAATAGTTAAAAACTTTTGATAAAAGTTAAGCATCAAAAGTGATAATTTTTTTATCATTTTGCTAGTCTAAAAATAAATTTAATTTTTGCATAGTCCAAGAGAAATCTTTCTTTAAAGTTTTATAATCTTTATTGTGAATTGCATCTTTGGCTACGAGTATATATTTTCCATTTTTAAGTGATGTCTCAAATTCTAAGAATATTGCACGAAGTCTTCTTCTTGCGTCATTTCTTTGAACAGCATTACCCACTTTTTTAGAAGTAACAAATGCAACATTAAGGTCTTGTTTATTACTTGTAAAAAAAGCGACAAAAGAGGTATTATGCCACTTTTTATCGCTTCTGTATATCTTGCTAAATTCTCTAGAATCGTTGATTCTATGAGATTTATCTAAGCAACTGATAGTCTTTTTCTACCCTTAGCTCTTCTAGCTTTAATAACTCTTTGACCATTTTTAGTCTTCATTCTGATTCTAAAACCATGAGTTCTTTTTCTTGGAGTGTTGTGTGGTTGATAAGTTCTTTTCATCAATATTTCCTTTTATGTTTTATAATAAGTCTGCGATTATATTTAAATCTTGCTTAAAGCCAGTTTATTTGCCTTTTACAGCAGATTAACTAGCTTCTAAAATTCCAATCGCACCGTTAACTACAATCATCTTATTTTCAATATCTACACTCACAATATATTGAGGTAAATATGGCAATAAAAAGCTATTTGCTAATGATTGTTCATTTACTAAAGTTTCATTTGTTTCTATATGAAAATAGTCACAAGTTGGAAACCTTTGTATCTCTGTGATTTTACCAATGGTAATATCATTTTCAATTAAATTACAACCTTCTAAATCAAACCAAAAGTATTGGTCATCTTTCAAAGTACAATTATCTTTAGTAGCTTCTAAAGTTGTAAAAATTTGCTGGTTTATCAGCTTTGTAGCATCTTCAATTGTATCAACACCTTTAAACTTAACTATTTTACTAGTTGCATTGAAAGTGTCAATTATCAAAGACTTTTTCTTATTAGTTATAAATTGTGAATTAGAAGCAAATTGTTCAGGAAAATCTGAATCAACATGCAGTTTTAATTGACCTTTTAAACCAACAGTTTTACCTATTTTGGCAATATAAACTTGAGATTCAAGCATACTTAAATACTTTGAACCTGTAGTTTATAAGAGATACCATCTTTTGCTTTACAACCATTTGCCATAGTTTTAATTGCATTAATCATATTTCCATTTTTACCTATAAGTTTACCTATATCTGCATTATTTGCATTTATAGTTATTTCAGCAAACTCATCACCTAGCATTTTTAAATCCACACTAATATCTTCTGGATTATTAACTATCAATTTAGTATACTCTGTGATGAAATTAACTATCATAATTTACTACTTTTTATTTAAACCAGTTAATTTTTGAACTCTTTCAGATGGTTGAGCACCTACGCTTAACCAATAGTCAAGTCTCTCTTGATCAAATTTTAATTCTTTTGGAGATGATACTGGGTTATAGTAACCAATTGATTCAATCCAACCTGAATCTCTTCTTTTTCTACTGTCTGTTACTACTATTCTGTAAAACGGCTTCTTGTTTCTTCCCATTCTTGTAAGTCTAATTACTGTCATTTTCTTTTCCTTGTTTTATTTTATTTACTTATGTATTAAGTGCTAAATATTAAAAATATAATACTTAGCACTTAACACAAAATCTGTTATTGCCCTATGTTTTGTGGTGGCATTGCACCTTGACCACCCATTTGAGCCATCATCTTTTGCATATCTTTACCACCCTTACCAGATAGCTTTTTTGCCATCTTTGAAGCATTTTTAAATTGTTTTAAAATCTTATTTACTTGTACTTCAGATAGTCCAGCACCAGTTGCTAGTCGTTTTTTTCTACTTATGTTTATAACACTTGGTATCTCTTTCTCTTTTGGAGTCATAGAACCTATTAGTGCTTTAATTCTTTTTATCTCGCCAGAACTTTCTAAATCCATATCTTTTAGTTGTCCTGCCATTTGTCCCATACCTGGAATCATAGAGATAATAGATTTCATTGAACCTAATTTTTTCATCATATCAAGTTGTTCTAAAAAGTCATTA
>CAYUNC010000043.1:0-9734 GCA_964445915.1 uncultured Arcobacter sp. | reverse complement strand
TAAGCAGCAGGTTGTCTAATACTTCCACCAGTATCAGTACCAAGTGCAGCAATAGCTTGACCACTAGCAACAGCAGCAGCACTTCCACCACTACTTCCACCTGGAACTTTTGAATTATCAACTGGATTTAATGTTTTACCATGACAACTAGATTCTGTACTACTTCCCATTGCAAATTCATCCATATTTGTACGACCAAATGGTGTACAACCTGATTGTTTTAATTTCTCAATAACTGTTGCATTGTAAGGAGATATATAACCTTTAAGAATATTACTTCCACAAGTCATATTGTTATCAAAAACATTTATATTATCTTTGATGGCAATAGGTACTCCAGCACCATTATTTGTTATATTTGTATTAGTTAACTGCTCTACATAAGCACCTAATTGTTTATTGTTATTTATTGTTTGTTGTAGCTCTTCTTTAAACTTATCTAATTCATCAGATGTTAAAGTAAGTGCTTCTTTTAGTGTTATCAACCATAGCTCCTAAAATTTTGTTAAAAGTCAATTATTTTATCCAAATTTTGATTTTAAAGTACTTAAAACATTTTATGATACAATCACAGTATGAAAACAACAATAACTTCAACTTTAATCGTAGCAGGTGATAAGCCAAAACATCTTGATAAAATATACAATTTAGAATGTGATATTATAATTATTAATTTAGAAGATGGTGTATTTGATAAGAGTATGGCACTAGAATTATTAGTTAAGAGATTTCAACAAAAAAAGATGAAAGTAAAGAATAAAAAAGTAGTAGTTAGAGTAAATCCACTAAATCTTACAGGTGCTAGTGAAATAAAAGTGATAAATACTCTAAAACCAGATGCTATTAGAGTATCAAAAGTTCGAACTATAGAAGATATAAAATATGCACTTGAACTTATAGATGAAGATATAGAAGTACATTTATCTATTGAGACAAAAGAAGCTTTTGAAAATCTATCAAAATTTAGAATTGATAAAAGAGTTACAACAGTATATTTAGGAATTTTAGATTTATTAGAAGACTTAAAACTTCCACAATCTTTAGTACAAATGGACAATCCAACTATTGATTATATTTTAAGTAAATTCTTAATAAATTCACATATAGCTGAACTTAAAGCAGTTTCATTTACTTATCAAGATTATAAAAATACTACAACTTTTGAAGCTTGGTGTAAAAAAGAAAAGAGAATGGGATTTGGATGTAAAAGTTGCATAAGTCCTACACAAGTAAACATTGCAAATAAAATATTTGGGATTAATAAAGAAGAGTTAGAAAAAGCAAACTATATAAAAGATATTTTTGAGAAACAAAAAGCCTTAGGAGTGACTGGTTTTAGTGATGAAAAATATGGTTTTATAGATGAACCAATTTATAAAGATGCTTTGTTGATAATTAAAAGCACCTATTAACTATAAATAGTGTATCATCAATACTGTAAAAAAATAAGGAAATTCCACAAATAATATGGCACTAATAGACCTACAAAAAATAAATAAACAATACGATATAAAAGTAATACTAAAAGATGTAAATTTTTCTTTACAAAAAGACCAAAGAGTTGCCATAATTGGACAAAATGGTCAAGGTAAATCTACTCTTATGAAAATTATTACAGGTGAAACTGAGCCTGATAGTGGTGAGATAGCAATAAATAAAAAACTTAAAATCGAGATGCTTGAACAGCAACCTGTATTTAAAAGTGGTGTAAAAGTAAAAGATGCTATTGAAGATCAACTTATAGATTTAAAAGCAGCAAAGAGAAGATATGATGCTATTTCTAAAGAACTAGAAACCAACTGGGAAAATGAAGATTTATTGGACGAAGCTTCAAAAGTTGGTGCTTATTTAGACCATCATAATGCTTGGGACTTAGAAGATAAAGTTCAAAGAGTTTTGATGGAGTTTGATTTAAAAGAGTATGAAAATAAAGATGTTTCACTTTTAAGTGGTGGGGAGCAAAGAAGAGTTGGATTAGCTGGATTGATTCTGAAAAAGCCTGATATTTTACTTCTGGATGAGCCTACAAATCATCTTGATGTTTATATGGTTGAGTTTTTAGAAGAGTTACTAGCAAAAGAAAAATTTACTTTGATTTTTATTTCACATGATAGATATTTTATGGATAATGTAGCTACAAATATTTTAGAGATAGAAGATGGAAAGTTACAAAAGTTTCATGGTGGATATACTTCATATTTAGAACAAAAACAAAAACTACTTGAAGATATGCAAAAAGGTCATGACAATCTTGTGCGAGAGTTAAAAGCTGAGGCACATTGGATGCAACATGGAGTATCAGCTAGAAGAAAAAGAAATGTATTAAGAAAAGATAACTATTTTGAACTAAAAGAAAAAGTAAAAAGCAATCCAGCACGAATAAAAAGAATGAGTATAGAGCTTCAAAGAGAAGCAAAATCATTTAATGATGGAGATACACAAAATAAGAAAAAAATGTTATTTGAATTAGATGATGTTGGTGTAACTTTAGGAGACAAACAACTTATTAGAGACTTTACAACAAGAATACTTCAAAAAGATACCATAGCAATAGTTGGACCAAATGGTAGTGGAAAATCGACACTATTAAGAGTATTTTTAGAGCGACTTAAAGTAAATGAAGGAACTTTCAAAAAAGGTGAATTCAAAGTAGGGTACTTCGACCAACATCGTGAAATGCTTGATAATGATAGAACTATTATGCAAATATTTTGTCCAAATGGTGGAGATAGAGTTATCTTAGATGATGGACGAAATTTACATGTATTTGGCTACTTAAAAAACTTTTTATTTCCAAGAGAGTATTTAGATAAAAAAGTTGGAGCTTTAAGTGGTGGTGAAAAAAATCGAATTGCTCTTGCTTTACTTTTTACTAAAGATGTTGATTGTTTGATTATGGATGAGCCTACAAATGATTTGGATATTCCAACTATTAATATTCTTGAAGAGTATTTGCAATCTTTTCAAGGTGCTTTAATCTTTGTAAGTCATGATAGATATTTTGTAGATAAAATAGCTAAAAAACTGTTTATTTTTAAAGGTGATGGGACTATTGAAGAGAGTTTTATACCATATAGTGAATTTTTAAATTGTGAAAAAGATGCTAAAGAGCTAGAAACTTATGAAAAACAAATAAAAAATGATAAAGTGGAAAAAAGTGCAAAAGTAAAAGATGAGGTAGTGGTTAAAAAACAAACTACAAAACTAACTTACAATGACCAAAAACTTTATGATGATTTACCACATGAAATTGCAACTTTAGAAGTTGAAATAGAAGAGTTAAATCAGTGCGTAATGAACCCACAATGTTACCAAGATATTGGACTTATAGAAGTTAGTAAAGAACTCGATAGTAAAACTAAACTTTATGAACAAAAAGTTGAGAAGTTTTTAGAACTAGAGGAATTAGTAGAAAGTTTTGTATAGTTAAAACTATCATTAAGTGATATGTAGATAAACTTACCTTATGAAGAATTTTAGAAGTGTATTTTCAATTATTATTATAATTATCGTTTGTTTAGTAAGTACTATTGTAATTATTATTTCTAATAACAATCATACAAAACTAAAGAAGCAAATTGAAGTTGAATATAAAAAGAAAACTCAAATACTAAAAGATGAATATAAAACTCTAGAAAATAAACATAAAGTTCAAATAAAAGATATCAATAAGCAATTTTCAAAACAATCTGCTCAAGAAACAGTAAAATTAGAAATAATAAAAAAAGACTTATTGAAAACTCAAGAAAAATTATCAAAATCATTAACTGCTAATACTACAAATAAAGAGCAACAAATAAAAACTTTTATGTCTGAAAGAAAAAATGATATATTATTTTTATCAAGAATAAAATTAAGGCAAAAATTAATTACAAGCTTTTACCATACTAAAAAGCTAGATGATTCTTCACTATATAAAGAGGTGAGTTATTTTAATCTAAATGGTAAAGAGATATATAAAAAATCATCAATAGAAGTTGCAATGCAAAATGTATCAAGAAAAAAGAACACATATTGTCAAAAAGAGATATATTTTAATAAACTTGGAGAAGCAAGAGAGGGTGAAGTATTTGCATCTTCAAAAATTGATTGTAAAAATAAAAAACCAATCATAAGACTAATAACACCAATAGTGAGAAAGTTTAAGAAAGTAGGGTATCTATCTGTGGCACTTGACTATCAACATATAGAAAATATAAATAAAAAATTCATAAAAAATACAAAGGAATAAAATGACTTTAAAAGAACAATTAAAAAGTGATATGAAAGATGCAATGAGAGCAAAAGAGATTGTAAGAAGAGATACAATTCGTTCTATAAATACTATGATAAAACAAATTGAAGTTGATGAGAGAATTGATTTAGATGATGAAGCAGTTATTAAACTAATTCAAAAAGGTATCAAGCAAAGAGAAGAAGCAATAACACAATATAAAGAAGCTGCAAGAGATGATTTAATTCAAATTGAACAAGAACAAATTGATATTTTTTCACTATACTTACCTAAACAATTAAGTGATGATGAACTTAAAACTATTATTCAAGATATTATTACAAAAGCAGATGCATCAAGTATGAAAGATATGGGAAAAGTTATGAATCCAGCTAAAGATGCTATAGGTGGAAGTGCAGATGGAAAAAGAATTAGTAATATGGTAAAACAACTTTTAGGATAAAATATGGCAAACTTAACAGATTATGCAACAATAGATGCAATAAGTAAAAAAGTTTTAATAAATTTAAAAAAACATAATGTAAATATTACACCTCAAGAATATTTAAGAGAATTTTGTAAATTATCAAATGAAAAAACTATTACAATAAATGATTGTAAATATTTTGATTTTGCTAAATCAAAATTAACTAAAGATGAAAAACAGCATAAAGATATAGAAACTATTTATGATGTAGTTGATGTATTATTGCAAAGAATAGTGCCAAATAATATTGATAAGATATCCAATATAATACAAAAAGGTGTAACACCATCTATAGGACTACAAATAAGTGATGATTTAAAATCATTTACTATTAAAATTGGTGATTCTCCATCATTGATATTTGAAGATTCAATTCAGCAAGAGATGGAAAGATTTATACAAGAAAGATTTGAAGTAGATAAAGCAGTAGTAGCTAAAAAAACAGCAGATATAGCAAAACTTATTGGTTTGATTGGTAAATATTTAAGTGATGCTATAGATAGTAGTAAAAATGGCTCAATAAATGTATCAACTATTAAAGATGAGATACAATCATTTAGTATAGAGACTTCATCAAAAGAAGACTTAAATGAACTTCAAGATAAGCTAGTTCAAGCTGCTGTTACTATGGAAATAGAGATGGATAGTGTAAATAAAAATCTTAAAGCAGGACAAGGTGAAATTACAGCACTAGAAGATAAGATACAACAACTTGAAATGGACTTAGAGATTTCAAAGAAAGAGAGTACATCAGATCATCTTACTGGACTTCTTACAAGACGAGCTTATGATGCAGAGATTAAAAAATTTGAAGATAATTTTACAAGAGATAATAAAAATTATGCTTTAGTATTTTTTGATTTAGATTTTTTCAAGAAAGTAAATGATGACTATGGGCATGACTGCGGAGATTTAGTTTTAAAAACATTTGCTCATATTTTACAAAAGCTTACAAGAAAAACTGATATTTTAGGTAGATTTGGTGGTGAAGAATTTATTGCTGCTATTAAATATAAAGATGAAGAAGAATTAGTAAAATATCTTACAAGAGTAAAACAGCTAGTAACAACAAATAAATTTAAATATAAAGATATAAGACTTAATGTTACATTTAGTGCTGGAGTTGAATTAAGATCAGCTCATAATAATTATTCTGATACTATAAAAAAAGCAGATGAGTTACTTTATAAAGCAAAAGAAACAGGTAGAAATAAAATTGTATTAGGTTCTGGAACGGAAATCTTGTAAACTTTAGAATTATTTAAAATAAGAATATAGTTTATATAATATAGTTTATGATACAATCACGATAAGTGTTTAATATTGATTAAATATAACAAGATAGAAGGAAAATAAAACATGCAAATATATGTTGGAAATATGTCATACCAAATGACAGAAGAAAGTTTAGCAGCGGTTTTCGCTGAATTCGGTACAGTTGATAAAACAGTAATCATCTCTGATAGAGATACAGGTAGAGCTAAAGGTTTTGGTTTTATTACAATGAATAATGAAGAAGAAGCAAAAGCTGCTATTGAAGCATTAAATGAAAAAGAACTTGATGGAAGAACTTTAAGAATTAATGAAGCGAAGCCAAGAGAAGAAAAGCCAAGAGATAGATACTAGTATCTATCTAAAGTCTTTAAAAATCCAAGCTTTTTGCTTGGATTTTTTTTTGCTAAAAATATCTAAATTATTGAGAAAAACTACCTAAAGACATAAGTTTATCATATCTTAGATTGTATCTTTCATCTTCACTTAAAGTTTTTATTTCAGCAACTTTATCTATAAAATAACTACCTAATGCATTTATAGCTTCATCTTTATTTCTATGTCCACCAATAAGTGGCTCATCAATAATATCATCTATTAAGTTAGCTTCTTTTAAATATGTTGGTGTGATTTTTAGTGCATTTGTTGCAGTTTCTACCATAGCTTGGTCTTTCCATAAAATAGAAGCACAACCTTCAGGAGAGATAACAGAATAAACACTATATCTCATCATAGCAAGTTTATCTCCAACAGATATAGCTAAAGCACCACCACTTCCACCTTCTCCAATAACAACAGAGATAATAATAGTTTTCATATCACTTAATTCAAATAAGTTTCTTGCAATTGCTTCACTTTGACTTCTTTCTTCAGCACCAATACCAGGATAAGCACCTGGAGTATCTACTAAAAATAAGATAGGTAAGTTGAATTTTTCAGCTAACTTAGCAGCTCTTAAAGCTTTTCTATAGCCCTCAGGATTTGGCATACCAAAATTTCTTTTAATTTTGTTTTTTACACCTCTACCTTTTTGTTCACCAATAACTACACACTTTTGATCGCCAATATAACCTAAGTAACAAACAATAGCAGCATCGTCAGCAAGATGTCTATCTCCATGAATTTCATAAGCATCAGTCATAAGACCACGAATATAATCTAGAGCATAAGGACGGTCAGGATGTCGTGCTAATTTTAGTTTTTGGAAATCAGTAAGATTTGAATATGTATTTTTAACTTCATCTTCTAATTTTTTTTCTAAAATAGTAACAGCATATTCATCTGCTTTTGTTTTTGCAATGATAATATCATCTTCTATCTTTTTAATATTTTCTTCAAAATCTAAATATGTTGCCATTTTAATACCTACTTATTTTGTAAACTTTTTCATAATAACAACACCATTAGTTCCACCAAAACCAAATGAGTTAGACATTACAATATTTAAATCAGCTTTTCTAGCTTTATTTGGAACATAGTCAAGGTCACAACCTTCACCTGGAGTTGTATGATTGATTGTTGGAGGGATTATTCCTTGCTCCATTGCTTTGATTGAAATAATAGCTTCAATACTTCCAGCAGCTCCAAGACAATGACCAATTTGACCTTTAGTAGAAGTTACAGGAGGACAGTTTGAAGCACCATTAAATAGTTCTCTTAACGCCCCTGATTCATTTTTGTCATTTACAGGTGTAGAAGTTCCATGAGCATTTACATAATCAATTTTAAGTTCTCCACCATTGTTTTTCTTAGCCATATCATATGCAGCTTTCATTGCTCTATATGGACCATCTTGTGTAGGAGTTGTAATATGATTTGCATCACCACTTTCACCAAAACCTATAACTTCAGCATAGATTTTAGCACCTCTACTTTGAGCACTTTCTAAACTTTCAATAACTAAAGCTCCAGCACCTTCACCCATAACAAAACCATCTCTACCATCTTCAAATGGTCTTGATGCAGTTTTTGGGTCTTCGTTTCTTGTACTTAATGCTTTCATAGCAGCAAAACCACCAACACCAGCACCACAAACAGCACTTTCAGCACCAACAACCAACATCTTATCAGCACCACCTAAAGCGATAGTTTTATAAGCTTCACCAATTGCATGAGTTCCAGCAGCACAAGCAGTTACTACAGAAAGATTTGGACCTTTTAAATTATGTTGAATAGATACAAATCCACCAAGCATATTTACTAAAGATGATGGGATAAAAAATGGAGAGATTTTATTTGGACCTCTCCCTTCACAAATTACAGAATTCTTTTGGATATTTGGTAAACCACCAATTCCAGAAGCAGAGATAATACCAAATCTATTTGCAATATCTTCACTAACTTTATTATCAGTTACAAGACCAGCATCATTCATAGCTTCTTGTGAAGCGTGAATACCTAACTGAACAAATCTATCAGCTTTTTTAGCTTCTTTTTTTCCTAAGATTGCAGTTGGATCAAAGTCTTTTACTTCACCTGCAATTTTTGCAGAAAATGCTTCAGGGTCAAATAGTGTAATTGTATCAATTCCACATTCTCCTTCTACTATTGCTTTAAAAGATTCTTCAACATTATTTCCTACAGAATTTATCATTCCAAGCCCAGTTACTACAACTCTTTGCATACTTTTATTCCTCATCTTATGTTTAAACTAAATAAATATCATTTATATATGGTATTTATTTAATTTAAAAAAGAGTAGCTAAAAAACTACTCTTTAATTAAATTTATATTATTTGTGGTCTTCGATGTATTTTAATGCATCTGCAACTGTTAAAATACCTTCAGCATCTTCATCTGGAATTTCAATATCAAATTCTTCTTCTAAAGCCATTACTAATTCAACTACATCTAGTGAATCTGCACCTAAATCCTCAATAAACTTTGAATCTTCTTTTACTTCATCAGCATTACAATCTAATTGTTCAACTACTACTGCTTTTACTTTTTCTAACATTTGTTTTCCTTTATTTTTTAAATTATTCTATTATATCTAAACTTCTTAAATAATTTATTAATTAAGTGTAAAGTCCGCCATTTACTTTTAAAATCTCACCAGTAATATAACTAGCACTATCACTTAAAAGAAATGCTACAGCTTCAGCAACTTCTGAACCTTCTCCAAATCTACCTAATGGAATATTTTTTGTATATTCATCTTTAACTTCATCTTTTAATTCATCTGTCATATCAGTTCTGATAAATCCAGGAGTTACAGCATTAAATCTAATTGCTCTAGCACTACCTTCTTTTGCAAATGCTTTAGTCATAGTATTTACACCACCTTTTGAAGCACTGTAATTTGTTTGACCAGGATTTCCCATCTCGCCAACAATAGAAGAGATATTTACAACAGAACCAAATCTTTTTTTACTCATAGCTTTTAGACAATCTCTACAACCAATAAAAGCAGATTTTAAATTTGCATTAATTACATCATCAAAATCATCAACACTCATACGAATAGCTAATTTATCTTTTGTAATTCCAGCATTGTTTACTAAATAAGATATCTCTCCATCACTATCAACAATAGTGCTAATCATCTCTTTCCAATCAGCTTCAATAGAAACATCACCTTTAATAACACTAGCAGTTCCACCATTTGCTTCAATCTGAGCTTTAATTTTATCAGCTAATTCTGGTTTACTTCTATAGTTTATCCATACTTTTAAACCATATCCAGCCAATACTTTAGCTATTTCAGCCCCAATACCTTTACTAGCACCTGTGACTAATACATTTGTTCCTGTAAATTTCATA
>CAYUNC010000042.1:0-9782 GCA_964445915.1 uncultured Arcobacter sp. | reverse complement strand
ACATATGAGGCATAATACCAATTCTTCTTAACTCTTGAACACTATGTTGAGTTGGTTTAGTTTTAAGTTCCCCTGCTGCTGCAATATATGGAATAAGAGTTACATGGATATTCATTGTTGTTGTTTTTGGATTTTCATGTCGGACTTCTCTAACTGCTTCCATAAATGGTAACCCCTCAATATCTCCAACAGTTCCACCAAGTTCAACTATTAAAAAATCATGCCCTTTTCCTGCTGCATAAATTCTAGATTTAATCTCATCAACAATATGTGGAATTACTTGAATAGTTTTACCTAAGTATCCACCCTCTCGCTCTCGCTGAATTACACTACTATATACTTGTCCTGTAGTAAAGTTATTCATCTTTCCTAAAGTTTTATCAATAAATCTCTCATAATGTCCTAAATCTAAATCAGTTTCACCACCATCAGCAGTTACATAAACTTCTCCATGTTCAAGTGGTGACATAGTACCTGGATCGACATTTAAATATGGGTCAATTTTAAGCATACTTACATTGAAACCACTTTGTTTAAGCAGTGCTGCTACACTAGCACTTGTAATACCTTTACCTAAACTACTTAAAACTCCACCTGTTACAAATATATATTTTGTCACTTCAATCCTTTTGTATTTTGTCATATTTATATTATCTTTTAATTAGTATTATAATAACACAAGTGTCGTAAGTAAAAGGTTAAAACTTTCATAAATTTCTAATTTTAATTAGGATTAAATCTTAAAATAGATAATATTAGACATTACTTTATAACAAAGGGGTTATCTTTGATTAAATCTTTATTTTATTATTCTATTATTTTTTTTACATTTACAAATCTTTATGCGTCAAATGATTTACAGCTAACTGAAATAGAAAAACAATGGATACAAAACAATACTGTTTCTATTGGAATAGAACAGTGGAAACCTGTAATATCTCTAAATAAAACTACTAATAAAATAGATGGTATTAGTGGGGAAATTTTAAATACTGTAATAAAGAAGCTAAACTTAAAAACAAAAATTATCAATAAAGACTGGAATACTTTATACTCAAAGTTTAAACAACAAGAGATAGACCTTTTACCTGCTACATATTTTAGTCAAAGTAAATCTAAGTATGGTGTATATTCTAAAAAATACTTTACAATAAAAAATACAATATATGTAAAAACCACAAATAACACTATAAAAGGTTTTGATGATCTACTTAATAAAACAATATCAATATCTAGTAGACATAAACTAAAAGAACAAATAAAAAATAAATATAAGAATATTAAGATAAAAGAAGCTTATATTACAAAAGATGCCATAGCGTTACTTTTAAACTCTAAAGTAGATGCTTTTATTGGTAGGAGTATTGATGTTGAAGAATATTTAAAAGCTAATAATATTACAAATATTAAGCCAATACTTCAAACTTCATTAACAGAAAAATCACTCTATTTTTTAACAAATACAAACAAGCCAATATTACAAACTATCCTACAAAAAGGACTAGATTCTTTAAATAAAATTAAGCCAATTAAAAAAAGTAAAATTATTACACAAACGGAAGCTATACTTGCTATCCAAGATATTCAAGCAAAGAATACAATAGTAAATCACCAAAAATTTATTAAACAAAATAAAAATAATTCATATTTACAATTTGCTATTATGGCTATTTTAATAATAATATTTCTAATTATAATTATAAATATTATTATTAATAGAAAAACTAAAAATATAAAAGAGATGATAACTAGTAGCAATAAAATGTTAAATATGTCATTAACAAAAAGATATATTCCTGCTGTTTCATTACTAGCTATTTTTATTATATTCTCACATATTCTAATTAGTAATAGTATTAACTCAAATAATGAACTAGCAAAAATTATAAATGTAAGTGGTAAACAAAGAATGTTATCACAAAGATTAGTACATCTGGGGCAAAGTTTTTATGAAAATCCATTGAAAAAAAGAGAACTTATAGCAACACTTAATGAGATAAGAACAGCACATAAATATCTTTTATCAAAAGTTATTACAAAAAGGCTACATAATATATACTTTAAAAAAGAATTAGATAAAAACCTACAACATTATCTTATGTATTTTGATTTATTATTAATTAAACCAAAGGAACTTTACTTACAGTTATCAAGAGAAGACTCAAATGGAATATTAACCCAATTAAATGAAGTTGTAAAAGAATATGAACGATTTTCAAATGAAAGAACAGCTATTTCCTTGCAGTATGAATTTTATATGATGCTAACTACTTTATTTATTTTATTTATTGAAGTTGTATATATCTTTCGACCTGCTTCTGTTCAAATTGAAAAGAATACACAAGCATTACTAAGAAATAGGGAATATGAAGAAACTGTTATTGAATCAAACAACAATGCAATAATTGCAATAGATTGGACTGCAAAGATTACAACCTATAATGAAAAAGCTGAAGAAATCTTTGGTTGGACAAAAGAGGAGATGATAGGTACAAGAAATCTTCTAAATATTATCCCTGAAAAATATAAAGATTTACATTCATTAGCTCATAGAAAATATCTTGACTCAGGTATATCTTGTGGGGCAATTGATAAAACTCATAAACTAGAAGGTATCACAAAAGATGGAGTAATATTCCCTATACAAATTTCATTTGGTGCTAAGTGGAAAATTGAAGGGGCTATTGTTGTTGCTAGTATTGTAGATATAACATCTCTAAAAAAACAAGAAGATACTCTACTACAACAGTCTAAAATGGCCTCAATGGGTGAGATGATAGGTAATATTGCTCATCAATGGAGACAACCACTTAGTGCTATTAGTACAAATGCTAGTGGGCTTCAGATGGAAAAAGAATATGGTTTTTTAACAGATGAAATTTTAGATGAAAGATTACAAGATATAGTTGATAAAACACAATATTTATCACAAACTATAGATGACTTTAGAAACTTTTATAAACATACAGATGAAAAAGAAGAATTCGTTGTAAATAAAGTTATTGATAGTTCTATTAAAATTGTTGAGTCAAATTATGCAGGAAGTGGAATATCTCTTCATTATGATTATGATAGAAACCTAAAAATACTATCTTTAGGTTTTGCAAATGAATTAGCTCAAGTATTGATAAATATTTTAAATAATGCAAAAGATATTATTGCTGAAACCAACTGTGTACATAAAATTGTAAATATTTCTTTAGCTCAAGAAGATGATAAGATAATTTTAAAGATTTATGATAGTGCTGGTGGTGTTCCTGAAGATATTTTACCAAAAGTATTTGAGCCATATTTTACAACTAAACATAAAGCTCAAGGTACAGGAATAGGACTATATATGTCAAGCCAAATTATTACTAGTAATTTTGATGGTACTTTAACAGTATCAAATAAAGATTTTGTAGTTGATGAGCAAACTTACAGTGGAGCATGTTTTAAGATAACTATCCATTCAGTCTAAGGTAGTTTTGGGGTTGGTTTAAGAAAGTTTAAATTAACCATTGTTGAAACCAACTCTTTAAATACTGGAACTGCAGAATTTGATGCATAATAATAATACCAATACTTTCCACGATTAACTGGATTATTTACTGTTACACCTATTGTATATTTATTCTCTCCATCATTTGCAAATCCAAAAAATGAACTCATATATTTTCTTCTATATTTCCCACCTTGAGCAACATTTGCTGTTCCAGTTTTTCCACCTATTTCAAGTCCATCTATTCTTGCTTTTTTACCCGTACCCTCTTCAACAGTTTGAATCAACAATCTTTTCATTTGGTTTGCAGTGTTTACTTTAATAACTCTTAGAGGTTCTGGTTGAACTGTAGAATAAACAATTCTAGGGGTAACCATCTGCCCTTCATTGTTAAATGCAGAATATGCTTTTATCATTTGCATAAATGTTGCTGTTATACCTTGTCCGTAAGAATCTGTAGCTTTAAAGATATTATCTTTTCCTTTACTTTCTCCTGCTTGATATTGTCGAACACTATGGATTAATCCTTTTTGTTCATAAGGTAAATCTATCCCCGTCTTTTTTGACAATCCAAAACTTTGTAAACCATCATAAAACTCTTGCCCACTTAATCTTTGTGCGAGCATTAAAGTACCTATATTACTTGAATTTATAACTATATCTTTTAGTGTCAGGAATCTCTTTTTAAATTGATGGTCATCATGAATCTTCCAACGACCAATTTTATACATCCCTTTTGGATATTCACCTTTTTTATTCTTTTTGCCTTTATTGTATGCAGAAAACAATTCATTCTTTTTAATCTTATTTTTATCCATAACCATAGCAATTGATAAAGGCTTCAAGATAGACCCTGGCTCAAATTGATACTCAATAGCATTTACATTTAAGTTTGGTATATCTTCTTGTTTTATTTTACTTGGATTAAATCTATTAGAACTAGCTAATGACAATATTTTACCAGTAGAACTTTCCATAATAGTTATCATAATCTCATCAGCTACAAACTTTTCTTTATATCTATCAAGAATTAATTCTATATTTCTTTGAAGTTTAAGAGAGATATTTAACTTTAAATCTTCCCCATCTTTTCTAGTTTTTATTATTGAGTCTTTATTAAAAACAATATAAGACAAGACATCTCTTTCACCTTTTAAGATACCATCACTTATATTGTTTAGGGCTGTATTATATTTTTTTTCTAACCCTTTTACTCCATTTACTTTTGTTTGTCCTGATGCAGTTTCATACTTCTTCATATAGCCAACTACTGGTGTTAAAGTATCTTCATAAGGATAAATTCTCTTTTCACCACTCTCACTTACACTTAGCCCATAAATGATTTTTACACCATTTACACGAATAGCTTTATAAACATTCATTCTTCTTAATTTATATTTTAATTCATTTAAATTCTTAGCAGATCTTGAGTTGATTTTATATGACAATACTAAATTAGCTTTTTTCTCTTTTCTTGCTTTTTGTATTTTTTTTCTTATTTTACTTGGTTCAATATCACTATAAAGTGAAAAAAGTTTGATAAACATCTCTTGCTTTTCTTTATCTAAACATCTAGTATCAATACTAGCTTTAAATAGTTTTTTAGAAGTTGCAATTTTAAAATTATCTGAACTATATATATTTCCACGAATAGCAAGGTCTTTATGAGAGCTCAATAATTTTGGAATTCTTCTATCTTTTATAACTGTATTAGAGATTGAGGAGATAAATATAATAAGTGCAGTAAATAAAAAAACTATTAAAAAAAATAGTTTCTTTATTCTACGAATTTGAGTAAGATTGTCTTTCATTTTATTCCATAATTGTGATATAATAATTATATGAATTTTATCCAAACTAACATTAAAAAAATTACAGATTCTAATAGACCAGATTATATACTTCTGCTTCTAGCTTCAAGTTTAATCATTATAAGTATTGTTTTTTCTTACTCTTTATCTATTTATACTGTTGTTTATTATGATTATAATCAACTACATTTCTTTATAAGACAATTTTCCGTAGGTATATTTGCGATTTTTCTTATGTGGATTTTAGCCCATATAAAACCTGATGTTCTTATCTCAAAAGTTGGTTGGTTTTTATTTGGATTATTTTTTATATTAATGGCAATAATGCCATTTTTGCCTGATTCATTAGTAACACAATCAGGAGGGGCAACTAGATGGATACGGTTACCTCTCGTTTCTCTTTCTCCTGTAGAGTTTTTTAAAATAGGATTTATATATTTTCTTAGTTCATCTTTTTATAGAGTTCTAATTCCTCACGCTAAAATATCATTTCTAAAAGAACTTTTACTTCTTGCACCTTATGGTGTGGTTTTTGGGTTAGTTGTATTTTTAGTTGCTGTTTTACAAAAAGATTTAGGTCAAGTTGTAGTTTTAGGTGCTATTTTATTAATAATGTTAATGTTTGCAAACAGAAGTTATAAAGTATTTATAGCATTATTTGGAGTTGTTATTGTTGGATTTGTTGGTCTTGTAGCTATTGCACCTCATAGAATTTTGAGAATCCAAAGTTGGTGGAGTGGAGTTCAAGATAGTATGTTGTCATATATGCCAGAATTTATTGCTACAACATTAAGGGTAAAAGAATTTCCTGAAGCTTACCAAGTAGGACACTCTTTAAATGCAATTCACAACGGAAGTTTTACAGGTGTTGGTATCGCAAATGGTGGATTAAAACTTGGATTTTTAAGTGAAGTTCATACAGATTTTATACTTGCTGGTATCACTGAAGAGATTGGTTTCTTTGGATTAGCATTGATAGTTTTTATTTTATTTTTTATGATTTTAAGAATTTTTAGAATTAGTAGAAAAGTTGAAAATATTAAATACCATCTTTTTACACTTGGTATTGGACTTATGATAATATTCGCTTTTTTAATTAACTCTTATGGAATATCAGGAATTATTCCTATCAAAGGTATTGCTGTTCCATTTTTAAGCTATGGAGGAAGTTCACTACTTGCAAATGCTATAGCTATTGGACTTGTGTTATCTATAAGTAAAGAGACATATCAAAAGGACAACAATGACTAATATAGTTGTAATCACAGGTGGTGGTACAGGTGGTCACCTAGCCGTTGCTAGAAGTTTAATAGATGAACTTCACAATCGTGGCATAAAAGTTATATTTATAGGCTCAACAAAAGGGCAAGATAAACAATGGTTTGAAAATGAACCAAAACTATATAAAACATATTTTATGGATACAAAAGGTGTAGTAAACCAAAATATTTTTGGTAAGTTTAACTCTTTATTTATGATTTTAAAAGCAGTTTTCAAGTGCCGTACAATTTTTAAACAATATGGCGTAACAAAAGTTGTAAGTGTAGGTGGATTTAGTGCAGCACCTGCATCATTTGCATCTATTATTAGCAATATAGACTTTTATATTCACGAACAAAATTCAGTGATGGGAAAACTAAATCAAATCACTTCAAAAAAAGCTAAAGAGATTTTTAGTTCTTATGATAAAAGTTCAACTATCAAAGATTACCCAATAAACCAAAAGTTCTTTGACAATGCAAGAGTAAGAAAAGAGATAAAAACTATTATTTTTTTAGGTGGTTCACAAGGTGCAAAAGCTATAAATAACTTTGCCTTAGAGATTGCTCCACTATTAGTTCAAAAAGATATAAAGATTATTCATCAAGCAGGAAAATTAGACTTTCAAAGAGTTCAAGAAGAGTATAAAAAACTAAATATCCAAGCTGATGTTTTTGATTTTACAACAGATATTTTAGACAAAATGAATCAAGCAGATTTTGCAATTAGTCGTGCAGGAGCTAGTACACTATGGGAACTTAGTGCTTTAGGACTTCCAACATTATATATTCCATATCCATATGCTGCTGCAAATCATCAATATTTTAATGCTAAGTTTTTAGAAGATGATAAATTATGTTTTTTGAAAAAAGAGGAAGAGTTAAATACTCAAATCTTTGAAGATATTTTGAAAAGTGATATAGAAGAGATGAGTAAGACTTTAATAAATACAATCCAAAAAGATGGTGTGAATAAGATACTAGATAAGATTTTAGAAGATTAAAATATTATTTTATTATATTATGGTAAAATAATATAATATTAATAGCAGGAAAACTTATATGATAAAAATTAACACAACAATAATGGGCATATTTATAGCCTTTATTACTCTTGTTGTACTTACAACGATGTACTTCCAATATTCATCAAGCAATCAATTTGCAATTATGACTACAAAAAAAGAATTTACTGTTATTTCAAATAAAGTTATAAATAAACTTCAACAATATAATTATCGAAGTACAAGCTTTCTTAATATTTTAAAAACAAGTTATGGTGTGGATGATTTACCTGAACTATCTGTATCACATCAAATTTTGCCATCAATTGCTGAGCATATAAAGACTACAGATTATATTTATATGGTATATCTTGGATTTGCATCAGATAATTTTTATGGTATCTACAATCTTGCCTTAGCACCAAGTATGTATGAAAAATTCCATGCTCCAATCAATGCTAGATGGGTTGTTGTAAAGCATCTTCTTGAAGATGGAAGAATGATAAGACATACTGAAATAATAGATAAAAACTTTAATATCATTAATACAACTACTGAAAGAACAAAATATAAGCCTTCTAAAAGACCTTGGTTTAAAAATGCTTTAGAAGCATCAAGTGTAACAAAAACAGAACCTTATATATTTTCAAGTTTGCAGGAGCCAGGTGTAACTTATGCAAAAATGATTGATACTAAAAAAGGTTCAGTTATTGCACTTGATATAACACTAGGAAGTTTAGATAAATTATTGTCTTCACAATCTTTAGTAAAGGGAAGTGCATCATTTATCTTTAAAAAAGATGGTCAACTAATAGGACAATTTGATGAAATATCAAATAATAAACATAAAAACTTATATACACAATATCCAAATAAATTTATGCACGATGATGATATATTAGATTTAGGGATGCAAAAAATTGTAACTATAAATGATAATAAATATTTAAAATACACTATTATGCTAGATTCACAATTTGCATCAAAAGACTACTTAACTATACTTTCTCCTATAGATATAATTATGGAGCCTTATAAAAATAAGATTATTCAAGATTTATTAATTACTATTGTAATTATATTTATAATTATTATGATGCTTATTGTGATTATCCGAAAGATTATTGTTTATCCAATTTTAAATTTAGTAAAAGAAAATCAAAAGATTAAAGAGGGTAAATATAAATCTGTTAAACCTGTAGATACATTTTTATTAGAGATAGAACATTTATCTCTTTCATTAGTTGATATGTCAACATCTGTTGATGATTTAACAACAAATCTAGAAGTGAGAATTAAAGAGCGAACAGTAGATTTAGAAATAGCAAAAAAAGAAGTTGAAGCTGTACATAAACTTACAAGAGAATCTATAGAGTATGCAAGTTTAATTCAAGGTGCATTAATACCTCAAAATGGCGTGATGACACCTTACTTTAAAGACCATTTTGTTACATGGATACCAAAAGATACAGTTGGTGGAGATATATGGCTATTTGAAGACTTACGACATAAAGATGAGTGTTTGTTATTATTTATAGATTGTACTGGACATGGAGTACCTGGAGCTTTTGTAACTATGATTGTAAAAGCAGTTGAGAGAGAGATTATCTCAATTATTAAAAATAGCCCTGATATGGATGTATCTCCTGCTTGGGTAATGGGCTACTTTAACAATACAATCAAACAACTTCTTCGTCAAAAAACTAAAGATAGTAAATCAAATGCAGGATGGGATGGTGGTGTTATTTATTATAATAAACAGCAACAAATACTTAAATTTGCAGGAGCAGAAACACCACTTTTTTATATGACTAAAGATGGCGAAATGCAAACTCTAAAAGGGAATAGATACTCTGTGGGATATAAAAAATGTGCTATGGATTATGAGTACAAAGAAAGTATCATTGAAGTTGAAGCTGGTATGAAATTTTACTGTACTACAGATGGGTACTTAGACCAAAATGGTGGCGAAAAAGATTTCCCATTTGGTAAAAAAAGATTTACTAATATTATAAAAGAAAATCATACTAAACCAATGAGTGAACTACAAACAATATTGCAAATAGAAATGGATAAATACGAAAGTAAAATGCCTGATAATGATAGAAATGATGATATGACTGTAATAGCATTTGAGATAGATTCTAAATAAAGTATGTCATTTTGACATATTTTTCAAGTAAATCAAAATTTTAGGTTAAAATACTTCTATAAATATTTAGGAGTA